>NZ_JBFPFS010000008.1:0-247643 GCF_047978125.1 Burkholderia sp. LFS061
ATATCCCGCCCGCTGAGGCTGAGGCAAACTACTACAGGCAACTCAGAAATGCCGCTGACTTGCCTGCATTAACTTAAACCAACCGGCCTCCACGATTCCCGGCGCGGTTCATCCTGCCTCTCCAAAAAAAAGCAAGCGCGTCTTGACGAAGAAAAACCACGCGGTATCGGGTCGACAAATTATTCCTTGACGTGCGCGGGGCATAGAACTACATTAGTACTGCGCTTGAGACAACAAGCGACGGGTTTGGCGACCTGACTTCTAGAGGCGGACGACGACCGCCATATGGCGGTATTTTTTCGTCTGTATACTACGCACGCGTCCAGTTCATGGGCGGGCGATGGTAGGGAGACCTTCGGGTCTGCCGGTTTCCTCTAGATCCGGTTCGCCAACCTTGTCATTCGCCTGCCCACCCCCGTTTGGCGACGAGAGGGCAGGCATCCACTCTAGAGGATGCACCATGTCTACCGTCAAGTCTTCGTCTGCTTCTCCCTCCACACCTGACTACACCGATCCGACGTTTTGCGGCGCGCTGATGAATGACCATTGGGTCACCGGCGACGACGCTGAATTTGCCATGGTTCCAGCGAACCTCGTCGCTGATGTGTATCGCGCGTCTAACGCGATCAGCACAATCGCCCGGCTGGTTCATAACAGCAGCTGCGAGCCGGGAATGTCGAACGCTGAACCTCTCGGACAAGCAGCTCACTTGGGGCTGCTGAACGCGGCCGAGCTCATCGGCCAGTACCTGACCGAAGTTGCGGATCGAATGGTGGAAGGCCTGCAACTGGCCAAGCACGCGAAAGAGTCTGCGGAGGTGCGTCATGACTGACATTCGCGCACTCAAGACGCTTCCTGATACGCTTCCCGAGGTCAGTGTGATGACCAGTTTCCTGTCGGTTACGGCCGGTCTGCCGGTTCTAGACGCCCTGCAAGCGTCATCGTGCCATCTCGGCGTTGTGCTGGACGTGTTGAGCGAGACGGCATGCAATAGCACCGAATATACGAGCCAGCTGTATGCCGTTCTCACGGCCGCGGGGATAGCCAAGGGGCTACTCGATTCTGCCGTCGCGGCTATCGAGGTCGGAGACAAGGAAGTTCACCATGGCTAAGCGCTACTTGCCCCCGGGATACCGGATTGGCGCCGCGACGTTGGTAGCCAGGCTTCGGGAATGGAAAGCAGACCCGGAGCACAACTACCCGCATCAGACTGCGGCAAAGATTCGCGAGGCTGCTGCGGGCCTGAATGGTGCCGAGCGCGCCGGATTCGATGATGCCCTGGCGCTGCTATTCCACATGTACGCGTTCGAGGGCGGCGGGCCGTATTTTGACTGTTGGGACCCGATCAAAGAGTTAGAGGATTCCGACTACTGGCTCGGGATCTGACGTTCTGCGCCGCAGCATGCCGCACGGAATCCGTGCGGCATAATCGTTTCAACCGCGCCTAGCTCGACGGGGCGAACGCAGGGCTCCCTTACCCTGTTGGCGCGGCTCTTCTATAAGGGGCGTGAGGGGCGCGTATGTCGAAAGCGAGAAAGCCACCAGCGGATGAATCGACAGTTGTCTACAGGACATTGAAAGAATCGTGGAACATGGATGAGGTGTGGCCATGGCTTAAAAGAAGTTTTACCAATCGAGATGATCAGGAGGCGCTCAGACAAGTCGGTATCCTAACGAAAAAAACCATGGGGTTAGAGATTGAATTAGCGGAGAAAATGACGGAATTGTTTTTGTCGGAGGATGCGACCTTGGGTGACTACGCAAGGTTGATTGCCGAAAACGGCATCAGTGCGGCAAGTCTCTGGTTTTGCGCGGGAATGCTGCAGGGCAAGAAAAATGATACGCTGATCGAACAGTTACTTCGAGATCGACAAAGAAGCGCGAGCTTCGCGCGATATTCCAAAGATCCTAAGCAGCGCGCGAAGGCAGAGGTCAAGAAGTTGTGGGAAATGTGGCGCTGTGATCCTTCTCGATATCCGTCAAAGGCAGCCTTTGCGCGCGACATGCTCGATAAATTCGATGAGTTAAAGAGTTCGAAAAAGATCGAAGACTGGGTGCGTGCCTGGGAAAAGGAGACAACCTGAAGCCCCATCCTCACCATCCCGGGATGGTGAGTAACCGTGCCGGGATAGAGGTTTTCACACAGTAGCCTGGTGTCTAGCATTCGTCCACCAACTTGCCAACAGTGACGAAAGATGCCGAAAGTGAATCTGTCGAGACCCTCCTGCTGTCTCAGCAATCGAGCTATTCCTCATGGCGGAATGCCTACGACTGTTCCGGGAATGGTTTCCGCCGAGCGTCTATTGAGTAAGTCGATTGCGGCGCAAGCACCTGTAGCGTGGATCGCGCGCGTGATATTTCGTCGTGAAGTCGCTGAATGTCCGCATCGGTCGTGCCTTGCTGCAAGGTCTTCAACGCCGCAGCTTCCAGCGCGTCGATCGTCTGCTCAAACAGCATCCGAGCCAGTTCGAGTCGGACCTGGATATCCTTTCGATCTCCTTCCATCACCTGCGTTAGCTGTTCGATAACGCGATGAAGATGGCCGAGATCCGAGCTCTTGGAAAGTCGTTCGATTATCTCCGCGTTCATGGAGCGGCCGGCCTTTTCTGCGCTGACCGCAATGTCTGCGTGGAGGTGCCGCGGCAGGCGCAGCGCTGTCTTGATGTACTCGTCCTGAGTAGCCATGGTGACCTCTTGACTCCAATTTGCCTCCAAAATGAAGTTGCCTTCAAATTGGAGGCAAGTTATGCTTCTAACGTGCCTTCGTTTTGAAGGCATGATAGTGGCAAATGGGCGAATTTGGGAAGAAAGTTACTAGGGAACGACCATGAAGAGTGACGGACCAGCGCATAGCGAACGGATGTTGCCGACGGTCGGGCTGTCGACGTGGCGCCAAATCGCCCCGTATCTGCCCATCGGCCGGGAGACCTGGCGCAAGCTATGCATCGCCGGGAAAGCGCCGAAACCGATTCGGCTTTCCGAAAAGTGCACGGTGTACAGCAACGCCGAAGTGCACCGGTGGCTGGCGGATCCGCTTGGCTACGTCGCGACGTCCCCGGAAGATCGGGAGGCGGCGTGAATAGGGTCGATCACGCCAGCGATTGCGCAATGCACAACGAACCGGCATATCCGGATGGTCCGTGCAATTGCGGCGCCGAATTCAAAGCTCAGCGTAGATATGCTGCATGGCTGAGTCGTTGCGTTTATAACCAGGTCGCGCGCTTTGGAAGACAGTGCCGTTCTCGTGTAGAGAGCCTATTTCGTCCGTCCGGAGAAGCTTCCAGCCGACATAGTTCCCGGACTGGCTGCCGCCAGCAGTCTGATAGCAGCGGAGCAGGTAATGACCTTCATCGCTGACCCCGTACGCATGCGGCTCGACGACGCGGGAATAGCCGTCGTATCGAAGCTCAAGAACTCGCATATGGCCGATGGCCTCGATGAGTTGTTGGTGGAAGCGCATGAATGTCCCCGAAGGAGTAGTCGTTTTGGTTACGGCATCGGCAATTCTACTGCCGGCGCGGATTCCCACCTGAAAGACGGGGGAAGCGACGTGATGCTGCATACGAACGTCATCGACAAGGTCATCAAGGTCTATCCGGTATTCCGTGAGTTCCACGGAATGGGGGACGTGATCAAGCACGTTGCTGCGACTACCGAGAATCGTGAAAACCTGACACGTACAAGGCCTTGTGCGGCTTCTTTTCTGGCATCGAAGGCAGTTCTGACGGGGCTCAGAGCTCGTATGGCAGTCGTTTTGGCCGGATTTGGCCCGAGTACGCCATAAAAAAGGGAAATCGATTTAGCCTATATATATCGACTGCCAATCGATGGAGTAAGAGGGAAGCCCCGTTTTCGGGGAGAGTTGAGGTAAGCCGAACCCTCCGGCAAACCGAACCGGCTTGGCCGCCGGCAGCTTTCCCCAAAGGCGGGGCTTTTATTTTGTCTAATTCCGACTACTTAGTAAGTCTTGGGCAAGGATGGTAAGAATGAATCGCATCGATCTTGACGTCGTTGTTGGTAATCCCCCGTGTCAGAGTTTTCGAACTATTTGGCGGCTCCGGTGGTTTGTTCGTCCCGACCTGAATCAGTGGTCGATCGACCAAGCGGAAGTAGCACCCGTAACCGGTCAAGCCCGTGCTGACTATGAGCGTGAGCTGCGTATCAGCGCGCTCGGAAACCTCGTGGAGTCGCCTGGCCTCGCCGCGGTGTGGCTGACCGACCCGGACAAGACGAAGTTCGCGAACTTCCCGGCCATCTACAAGGACGCGATCCCGCTCTGCGAGAACCTGAAGCAGCAGATCAACGAGTCGATGGACGTCAATGACGCCATGCTCGGCAAGATGCCCGCCGGCCGGAAGAACCAGGCGCAGATGGCCGCCATGGCGCAGCAGCAGGAATCGAACATCATCGACAACGCGAAGCGGTACGAGGAAGTGATCCTCAACCCGCTGCTCGAATGGATGTTCGAACTCGACCGCCAGTTCCGTACCGAAGAGCTGACCGTTGAAGTGCTCGGCGAGATCGGCGCGCGCGCGAACCTGCAGACGATCCCGCCGCAAGCGTTCGGCGAGCGCTACTTCTTCCGCTGGTGCGGCACGTCGTATCAACAGAACCTGCAGCGCATGCAGCAGATGATCGCCTGGATGAACGTCCTGCGCGGCATCCCGCCGCAGCAGCTCGACGGCCGGCGCTTGAACATCGGGCCGATCCTCGAGTACGGCACGGAGCAGATCTTCGGGCCCGAGGTCGCGCCGCGCATCCTGATCGACGAGCGGAACCTGTTCCATCTCGAGCCCGAGGACGAGAACCTGATGATGCACAACGGCCTGCCTGCTGAGATTCACCAGGCTGACGACGACCGCGCGCACATTGCCTCGCATCTGCAGGCCGCGCAGCTCACGGGCGACGCGGCAGGCCTGTTCCGCGCGCACATTCAGCAGCACCAGCAAGCCATGCAGGCCAAGCTCCAGGCGCAACAGCAACCGAAACCCCAGGGCCAACCAGGCGTGCCCGGCGGCGCGGGTCCTGGTGTCGCGGGTACGCCGCGCGCCGGCGCGCAGCCCGGCCAGCCGCGGCCGCAGGGACCGGCCGGCATGATTCATCCTGATCAGATTGCATCGCCAATGGCGGGGCCGAGGTAAACCATGTCCGATCAATTCCAGATCTCGCAATCGATTCTGCAAATTCTCGGTGGGATGGCGGATCCCGCGTCGTTGAAGCAGGCAATTATCAGCCTGTCGAACCAGACGCAAACCTCGCTGAATACGCTGGCGACTCAATCTCAGACGCCAGGTGGTGTAGCGGGCGGGGATCTATCCGGAAACTACCCGAATCCGACGGTCGCGAAAATCTCCAGCGCATTGATGTCGTACGGTGGCCTTCCGCTTGTTGGCGAAGGCGTCCCTATCCAGATCGCATCCGCTATTCAACTGACGCAAGCATCGAACATTTCGTCGACGACTCTTTATACGGTTCCCGCGGGCGGCGCCGGATGGTACCGAGTGTCAGCTCAGGCCGTCGTAACTCAGGCAGCGACGACATCTTCGACGCTTCCTAACGTCGGTGTCACGTGGACCGATAACGATTCGGGGGTGGCGCTGTCCGCCACTACGATGACACCGACCAACACCGCCAACGCACCGGGTGCGTTCGGACTGGGTTCGCAGATGATGTACGTCAAAGCAGGTACGACTATTCAGTACCAGACGAGCAACTACGCATCGTCCGGCGCCACATCGATGCAATACGCCGCTCGCTTACGTCTCGAGTATCTCGGGTGACCTATGAAACGCTTCGTCGCCCGATGCACGCCGTGGGGAACCATCCAGACCGGCATCTTCTTTCGATCGCTGACGGAGATCGAAAAGGACGCCGTAATTGCACACGAGCGCGCACACCTGATCCGACACGATCCGTGGCGACGTCTCTGGTGGCTTTTGACGCTGCAGCTCATCGTTCGTCCCGAATGGGTCTTCGCGCGCGTGCGTGAGCAGGAACTGGCGGCGGACCAGTATGTGAAGAAGCAGGGCTTGGTCGCAGGCATGCGCATGTTCTTGCGCCGGCACCCGCATCCGGGAAGCGCGCTGCACCCCAGTTCACAGGAAAGGCTAGAGGCGCTCCATGGCTGACGCATTTCGAATCATTCCTCCGCAAGTGCGGGCGGAAGGCAAGGATGTCCCGCCAGAACAGATTCAGGCAGGGTTCAACGCGCTTGCGAATCAGGTCACCACCGCGCTGAACAACGTGGCATCCGATCCGACCGGCCCCGCCGGCGGCGACCTGAGCGGAACCTATCCGAATCCGACCGTGTCGGGCGTGAACGGATCTCCGGCCGGAACGATGGCAAACCAGAACGCGAATGCGGTGAACATCACGGGCGGATCCATCGCCGGCGTGACGGTTGCGACGACATCGCCGATCGGCGTGACGAGCGGCGGCACGGGGCGCAACGCGCTCACGGCGAATGCCGTGATACTCGGAGAGGGATCGAGCCCGGTCAACTTCGCCGCCCCTGGCGCGACGACCGGGGTTCCCCTCGTATCGAACGGTTCGTCGTCCGATCCGTCTTTCGCTACCGCATCGGTTGCGGGAGGTGGAACAGGGCGAACGACGCTCACGGCGCATGGTGTGCTGATCGGCGAAGGCGCTGCGGCAATCAACCAAACCTCCGCTGGTACGTCCGGTCAGCCGTTGCTATCTGGGGGCGCTTCCGCCGATCCGAACTGGGGGACGCTTGCGCCTGCAGCCGGCGGCACGGGGCTGACAACGATCACCACCCATGGCGTCATGATCGGCGAAGGAACCGGGAACGTTGCGACGGTGGGACCAAGCGCGACAGTAGGGCAGGCGCTCATCAGCCAAGGAGCAAGCGCAGACCCCGTATTCGGCTATCCGACCGGCACACTGATCGGCGTTCGCGTTTTCACGTCCAGTACGACCTACACACCTACTGCCGGGACGAACAGCATCATCGTCGCGATTCAGGGTGGCGGCGGCGCAGGCGGCGGCGCAGCGGCAACCGGCGCAGGGCAATTTTCGTGCGGTTCGGGAGGGGCGGCTGGCGGCTACATCCTTCATCGTATGACGAGTGGTTTCAGCGGCGCAACGATCACGATCGGTGCCGCTGGCGTAGCCGCATCTGGCGCTGCAGGCGGTGCTGGGGGGAACACCTCCTTTGCAGGCATCACGGCGAATGGCGGGGCCGGCGGCCCTTCAAACGGCCCAGTCGCTAATGCCGCAACGGCGCCTTCAGCAGGGGGATCCGCTTCTGGCGGCAATATCGTCAATTCCAATGGAGCTATAGGGTTTTGGGGGGTCTCCAATTCAACCTTAGCCTTTGGGGGCATAGGTGCGAATTCGATGCTGGGGGCCGGCGGCATAGAAATGGCTAATGGCGTTGGCGGCGCTGCTTCAGGGTACGGGGCGGGCGGTGGCGCTTCAGTTATCGGTGCGAGTAGCGCAGCACAAGCTGGCGGTGCGGGTTCTCAGGGTGTCGTGATCATCCAGGAGTACAACTGATGAACCGCTACGCATTGGTGCAGAGCGGATTGGTCGTAAATGTCGTGCTCTGGGATGGTCAATCGCCGTGGTCGAATCCATTGACCTCCGTTCTTCTGACGCCGGACTCCCCGGTCTGCCCTGGCTACTCATATGATGGCGTGAATTTCACCGCGCCGCCTTCGCTGCCGCCCCCGATAGTCGTGTGAGTCCAATCGATGCTTGGGAAAGGCGGGAAACCGCTATACAAATCGCACAACCCTGATCAGGAGATCATCGTGCGCAAAACCATTCTGGCTCGTCTCGTCGGCCTCATTTTCCCGGCTATCGGCCCCGGTCAGAACCCGAACGTGCCTATGAACGGTGCGTTGCCCGACCAGACCGGTTTGAACGCCTCGATTCTCGGCATCAACCCGCTGCAGGAAGCGATCTATAACGCGGACGCCGCGACGGCATCGAAGACACTTTCGGCAACCGAAATCAGTGGCGCCGCGCAGTGCTTTCTCGCCTTCACCGGAACTTTCGGCGCCGGCGGTGCAATCACATTGCCGACGGTCGCCAATCTGATTGCCGCACTCCCTGCCGTAGTGCAAGGCAGCCCGGCGGGTTTGACTTGGCAGCTGCGGGTCATCAATGTCGCTACCACGCAGACGTTGACCGTGACGACAAACACCGGATGGACGCTCGCCGGAACGATGACCATCGCCACAACGGTCTTCCGTGACTTCGTGATCACCATCACCAGCGCGACAACGGCCAGCATCCAAGCCGTGGGCGCTGGCAACGCATAAGGGCGACCATGAGCAAGCTTCTGCAGCGACTTCTCGGCTTTTTGTTTCCCGGCGTCGACGATGACGGTGTGGCGGATCCTGGCGGTGATCCTGGGAGCGCTGGCGCTGACGATGATGGCACTAGCGGTGGCGATTCTGTTACCGGCGCTGGCGCTGCTGATGCTCCGGATGACGATTTCGACTTCGATTTCGTCGAGCCCGCAGCGCCCACGCGGCGCTCGACGTCTGATGCGGATCGCCTGGCCGCGCTCGAAGCGGAAGTAGAGCGCCGCGGCCGGCTGGCCGATACTGCACGCACCCCTGCGCCGGCTGCTCCGGATCGGGATTTCGAAGCCGAAGAAGCGCGTCTGCGCGATCCGCATCTTGATCCGACGGAGCGCTGGCAGATCGAGTCGAATCGGATATTGCGCCAGAGCCAACAGGCTGCTCAGGCTGCGCTGTTCCAAGCACAGGATGTGCGCGATCAGACGCTGTTCGAATCGAAGATCGCATCCGATCCGCATCGCGCACGTTATGCCGGTTTTCGACTCGAGCTGCTCATCCGTCAACCGCTGTCCTCGACACGCGGTCCAAATCGCGCGCAGATCGTCGACGCGCGGCGTGCGAAGGTCGATGCATTCCTCGTGTACGCGCCAGGTGTGCGGGGTCGGGATTACGGTGTACTCCGATGTATTCGCGTAGGAGCGCGTTATCCGGTCCATCGTCATCGGGCATTCCACGAATACGAGGACGTCTGCCGGGCCCGCCCGGTCGGAATACGTGTAGCGATCAAGCAACACGCCACCGTTGTCCCGCCATCTAGCCAACTGCCCATCGCTCGCACGATCCCACCACGCCCATACGCAGACGGGGAGATCGGCGATCGATGCGCTCTTGAAGAACACCGGCTTGATCGTGGTGTATCCACGGTTCACCAGCACATGAGTGAATCCTGCGAAGGCCTTCCGGATCGAGGCAGCGGTGTCGGTCGTGGAATAGAGCTGCATTCCGGTCTGCTACTTGCGCCCGACTGCCTGCGACGCCGGACAGGGCGCTTCGGGTGCTTCGCATGGACGCAATACCGGGCCAATTTGGCCGCCTGACGTCGCATTGCGCGCTACCGGAGGCCCCGGATCGTCTCCACCCCCACACGCGGCACAAGCGAGCAGAATTGCAACTGCCAACGAAACACGAAATGCTCCACCGAAGTTCTTTGCCATGACGATCTCCTTGCGCGATGATCAAAGTTGATCAGTTCGTTGTTTGGTTACAACGACAAACTGACAGCTTCTTCGCAAGGGGGCATATGTGGGGGCATTTCGAAAAGACGAACTCGGCGAAAGCCAATAGATACTGGGTGAGGCGGCTTAATGTGAATCCGGCCTCACACCAGAAGTCGAACCAGCACCCGTCAGGATGCCGTTCCCGAAAAAGCGCTGCCGGTCGGCTGACCGCAGCGCTTTTTCGTTTCTGGCGGGTCTACTCCCAGAAGCTCCGGATTGCGACCGCCACGATCACCGGCACCGAGAACACCAGCGGGATCGCGAAATACTGCGCTTCGCGATCGACGATCCAGCTATAGATCACCCACGCCGCGCCGATCGCGAACGTGATGAGGCCGACCGCCACGGCGGCGATGTTCAGCACCAGCTTCGAAGGCTGGCGGCGCGTTTTGGCGTTGTCGTCGTTATCGCGCGGGGACGATTTCATCGGAAGAGTGCGGCCTCGGGCCGAAACAGGGGTAAAAGCACAGGAAACCCCATCCGCACGGATCGCGCAAGGGCCGGCGCATGCCGGCCCCATCATGTTCATTCCCGAGCGTTACAAGTTACAACCCGAACGACGCAGCCAGTTCGTCGAGCAACTCGCGCTGGAACGCGACGAACCGCTCGCCCGGCTGCTGCGCGATCGCGAGGTCGAGCATCGGATCGGCGACGTCGGTGCGAATGCCGGCGAGCTCCTCGACGATCGCGAGCCCGCAGAACGGCACGTACGCCTCCGAATAGCCGCCTTCGTGAACGATCACGAGCCGCCCGCCGCAATGGCGCTGCGCGGCATCTTTCACCGCGCGCGTCATGAACCGGTAGCTGTCGGTATGCAGCTGCATGCGCGCGAGCGGATCGACCGCGCTCGCGTCGAGGCCGCTCGCAACGACGATCAGCTCGGGCCGGAAACGCTCCAGCGCCGGCAGTACGATCCGCTCGGGCAGTACGATCCGCTCGAATGCGTAGCGATATGCGTCGTCGCCACTACCCGCGAGCAGCGGCACGTTCAGGCTCGCACCGATACCCGCGCCTTCGCCGCGATCGTCCGCGCCGCTGTAGCCGGGCGGGAAGCAGCGGCCCTGGTGCAGCGAGATCGTCAGTGTGTCCGGATCGTCATGGATCGCGCAACAGATGGCGATTTCGCCGACGACCGTGCGCCGCTACCTGTGCTGTGCGTACCGCAAGCTCGGCATGCACGACAAGAGCCAGATCGCGGGCGTGCTCGGCGCGACGGGCGGCGCGACCGACGACGAACCGGTGGAAGCGGGCGGCGAGCCGCGCTGAATCGCTCGAACGCGCGCACGTGGCACGCTCCCGCCCTAATGGTTGTGTCCGCAACCATTGAGCGTTATGCTCGTCAGCTCCCGGGAGACGGAATTCCATCATGAACGACATGAATTCAGGGTCGGTGCGCGCGGCGGTGGTCGGTGTCGGCGCGATCGGCGGATTGCTTGCGGCCGCACTGTCGCGGGCCGGCATGACCGTGAGCGCATATGCACGCGGCGCGACGCTCGACGCGCTGAACGCGCACGGCGTGCGCGTGATCGACGAGGCGGGCGTCACATCGTCGGTGCCGGTGCGCGCGAGCGACGATGCGGCCGCGCTCGGCGTGCAGGACTACGTGGTGATCGCGCTGAAGGCGCAGGCGCTGCCGGCGCTGGCCGCGCGCCTTGCGCCGCTGGTCGGGCCGGACACCGTGATCGTCGCGGCGATGAACGGGCTGCCGTGGTGGTTCACGCATGGGCTCGAAGGGCCGATCGACAACGTGCCGCTCGACGCGGTCGATCCGGCCGGCGCGGTGTCGGCGGCGCTGCCGCCCGCGCAGGCGATCGGCTGCGTCGTGCACCTGTCGTCGAGCACTGACGCGCCGGGCGTCGTGCGCCGCGGGCGCGGCAACCGGCTGATCGTCGGCGCACCCGATCCGCGGCTCGACACGGCCGCCGCACGGTTCGCCGCGGCGCTCGCGGCGGGCGGGTTCGACGTCGAGTCAACGCCCGCGATCCGGACCGAAATCTGGACGAAGCTGTGGGGCAACATGAACATGAATCCGCTGAGCGCGCTGACGGGGTCGACGGCCGAGCAGTTGCTCGACGACCCGTTCACGCAGGATCTCGCGCTGCGGATGATGGAGGAGGCGACCGCGATCGGCGCGAAGCTCGGCTTGTCGACGGGGATGAGCGGGCCCGAACGGATCGCGGTCACGCGCAAGCTCGGCGCGTTCAGGACGTCGATGCTGCAGGATTTCGAAGCGGGGCGTCCGCTCGAGATCGGGCCGATCCTCGGCGTGTTTCCTGAGCTCGGGCGCAAGCTCGATGTGCCGACCCCGTATTGCGACGCGGTGCTCGGACTGCTGCGCCAGCGTGCGGCCAACAGCGGGCTGTAGCGTCTGCGAGGCTGATGGATTCGCGGTCGCGGTCGCGGGCAACGCGGCGAAGCGCGCTCCTTGGCGGGTGTCGCCGCATGATGCAAAACGGGCCGCCCGGTCGCTGGTTACGCGGCCCGGGCGGCCCGTCGAATTCGTCGGATCGATGCCGCCGGCAGGGCTCGATCGTCTGCCGATGCCGAGCCCGCCAGGCTCAGTCGTCCCGCTCGATTGCGTGCGCAACGACCTTGTCGAGCAGCCGCTCGAACGTCTGGCGTTCGCTGTCGGACAGGCACGCGAGCAACCCGTCGTTCCACTTGCGCACGATCGGCATGATCTTGCGATGCAGCGCGCGGCCGTCGGCGGTCAGCGCGATCAGCACGATCCGGCCATCCTCGTCGCTCGCGCTGCGCTCGAGCAGCCCCTGGCGCAGCAGCGCTTCGGCCGCGCGACTCGCCTGGCTCTTGTCGAGATTGGTGTGGCGCGCAAGATCCATGATCGAGAACGGACCGAACGCGCCGACGGCGGCGATCACGCGTGCCTCGGGCAGCGAGATGTCGAGCTTGTGCCGGTACACCTCGCCGATCCCGCGGTCGGATCGCTTCGTGAGTGCATGGAGGCGATAGGTCAGAAACTGATCGAGCCCGGTTTGACGGCCTTTCATGTCGAATCCTGAAGAAAAAGGGCGGGCCCGATTGTTCCTGTATCGCGCGCTCGGGTCAACGGTCAGTGTGCGCCATACTTCAGGCGTGTCAATTGCTCCGCTTCGTTCGCGAGCAGGTTCGCCGCGTCGCGGATCGCGACGTCGAGCGTGATCGGCCCGGGAGCCGGCGAGAAGCAGCCGGAAAAATGTTCGGACAGGCGCGGCAGCGCGGCCGGGTCGACCGCGCCCGACAGCAGCGACGCGGGCACGCCTGCGGCCTGTGCGTGCCGGCACGCGATGAACGGCGCCTTGCCGTGCAGCGTCTGCACGTCGGAGCGGCCTTCGCCGGTGATCAGCCAGTCGGCGCCGGCGAGCGCCGCATCGAGCCCGACTTGCCGCGCGACCACTTCGGCGCCGGCTTCGAACTGCGCGCCGAGCATGTACAGCGCGAAACCGAGGCCGCCCGCGGCGCCGGCGCCGGGCAGGTCGCGAGCGCGTCGGTCGAGCGCGGCTTCGAGCAGGTCGGCGAAATGGCCGAGCGCCGCGTCGAGGGTCGCAACCTGCGCGGACGTCACGCCTTTTTGCGGGCCGAATACGGCGGTCGCGCCGTGCGCGCCCGTCAGCGGGTTGTCGACGTCGGACATGCCGACGAATTCCGCTTCCTTCAGGCGCGGGTCGAGTCCCGACGCGTCGAGGCGCGCGATGTCGGCGAGCCGCGACGGCACGGGCTCGACCGGCTGGCCTGCCGCGTCGAAGCATTGCAGGCCGAGGCCCGCGAGCAGCCCGGCACCCGCATCGTTGGTGCTGCTGCCGCCGAGCGCGACGAAGAAGCGGCGCACGCCGTCGTCGAGCAGCGTGCGGATCGCGTCGCCCATCCCGCGCGTGCTGCGCGCGTCGACCGGCACGCTCATGCCGACCGGGTCGGTAATGCCGACGATCTCGGCCGTCTCGACGATCGCGGTGCGCGCGTCGATCACGCCGACCGCCGTGTCGCGTGCCGCGAGCGACGCGCCGGCCACCCGCAGCGAGCGCCGCGTGCCGCCGCCTGCCAGCATCGCGTCGAGCGTGCCTTCGCCGCCGTCGGCCATCGGGCAGCAGCGCACGACCGCGTCGGGGCGGGCGCGGCGGATGCCGGTGGCGATCGCGTCCGCGACCTGCTCGGCGGAAAGCGAGCCTTTGAACGAATCGGGCGCGATGACGACGACAGGCGCGGACGGGTGTTGCGGCATGGTGTCTCCGGAAGGCGTGATTGGTGTGAAGAACGGCAGGGGCCGCGACGGCGGCGCACCCTCAATTGGAGCTTACAGGATGGCGGGCCCGCGGTGGATACGGCGTACGGCATAGCGGCGATCCGCGCGCATTGCCGTGCAAGGGGCCGCCGACATGGCGCAGACGCATGCGCGTCGCGCCGAACTGGAGGTGCGAGGAAAATTGTTTGCTAGAATAGTCGATTCTTCCGGCCAAAGCCGTGCTCCGAGCCGCTTGCGCTAGCCATCCGGCGCGTGCAGGGATGGCGTGGCGCTCCGGCGCGGCGTGTGAACGTGACCCTCACTTCACGCCGCAGGCAGGCACGGCAAGGAAAACCCGATTCGCTCGAATAATTTTAGGACGATTGAAGCCATGGCTAACGTTGTTGAGAACCTCGGCAAGCTTGAACGCCGCGTGACGATTTCCCTGCCGAAAGACACCGTGCAGAAGGAAATCGACGCCCGTATCCAGAAACTCGCGAAGAACGTGCGCATGCCGGGTTTCCGCCCGGGCAAGGTGCCGCTGAAGATGGTTGCGCAGCAGTACGCGGGCCAGGTCGAGGCGGAAGTGCTGAGCGACAAGATCGGCCAGGAGTTCTTCACGATCAGCCGCGCGGAAAACCTGCGCGTCGCCGGCCAGCCGAGCTTCGAGCCGAAGCAGGAGCAAGCCGAAGATGCGTACGCGTTCGACGCGACGTTCGAGGTCTACCCGGAAGTGAAGATCGGCGATCTGGCGACGGCTGAAGTCGAGCGCTCGACGACGTCGATCGGCGACGCCGAAATCGACCGCACGCTGGACATCCTGCGCAAGCAGCGCGTGCACTACCACGCACGCGGCGAAGCCGGCGAGCACGGCGACGGCGGTGCGGACACCGCAGCGAAGAACGGCGACCGCGTGACGGTCGACTTCGTCGGCAAGATCGACGACGTCGCGTTCCAGGGCGGCACGGCCGAAGATTTCCCGTTCGTGCTCGGCGAAGCCCGCATGCTGCCGGAATTCGAAACCGCGGCGCTGGGCCTGAAGGCCGGTGAATCGCGCACGTTCGACCTGAAGTTCCCGGACGACTACCACGGTGCCGACGTCGCGGGCAAGACCGCGCAATTCACGGTCACGATGAAGAAGATCGAGTGGCCGCACCTGCCGGAAATCGACGGCGAATTCGCGAAGTCGCTCGGCATCGAAGACGGCGATCTCACGAAGATGCGCGGCGAGATCAAGGAAAACCTCGAGCGCGAAGCGAAGCGCCGCACGCAGTCGATCGTCAAGAACCAGGTGATGGACGCGCTGCTGAAGATTTCCGAACTCGACGTGCCGAAGGCGCTGATCGAGCAGGACCAGCAACGTCTCGTCGAAATGGCTCGCCAGGATCTGGCGCAGCGCGGCGTGCCGAACGCGAAGGACGCACCGATCCCGGCCGAGATGTTCGCCGAGCAGGCCGAGCGTCGCGTGAAGCTGGGCCTGGTGCTGGCCGAGCTCGTGAAGTCGAACAGCCTCGAAGCGAAGCCGGAACAGATCCGCGCGGAAGTCGACGAGTTCGCGAAGAGCTACGAAGACCCGAAGGAAGTGGTCCGCTGGTATTATTCCAACCAGCAGCGCCTCGCCGAGATGGAAGCGTTCGTCGTTGAAAGCAACGTCGTCGATTTCGTGCTGGGCAAGGCAAAGGTGACGGACAAGGAAGTGAGCTTCGAGGCACTCGCGAGCGCATCGGCGCAAGCGTAAGTGTCGCTCTAGCGGCGTGCCGGCTGTCGGAGCGACGGCCTGCACGCCGTTTTTACGTCAAGCGCACGGTTGCCATTAATATGGCGATTGAGCGGGCGGCTTCCCTCCGTTCAATTTTCCATTCGAACAAGGTTCATTGAATGATCACTCGCGCTGAATTGCTGGACATGCTTGCTTCGAACGCGCCGCAGGGTTTCGAGGCGCAAGCACTGGGGCTGGTGCCGATCGTCGTCGAAACGAGCGGCCGCGGCGAGCGTTCGTACGATATCTATTCGCGTCTCCTGAAGGAGCGCCTGGTGTTCATGGTCGGCGAAGTGAACGACCAGACCGCCAACCTCGTGGTCGCGCAGCTGCTGTTCCTCGAAAGCGAGAATCCCGACAAGGACATCAGCCTGTACATCAACAGCCCGGGCGGGTCGGTGTCGGCCGGCATGGCGATCTACGACACGATGCAGTTCATCAAGCCGGACGTATCGACGCTGTGCATGGGCCTCGCGGCCAGCATGGGCGCGTTCCTGCTCGCGTCGGGCGCGAAGGGCAAGCGCTTCGCGCTGCCGAACTCGCGCGTGATGATCCACCAGCCGCTCGGCGGCGCACGCGGCCAGGCATCCGACATCGAGATCCAGGCGCGCGAAATCCTCTACCTGAAGGAGCGGCTGAACCAGTTGCTCGCGCAGCACACGGGCCAGGACGTCGAGCGCATCGCGCGCGACACCGACCGTGATAACTTCATGTCGAGCGAAGACGCGAAGGCGTACGGGTTGATCGACCAGGTGCTGCTGAAGCGCCCGTAAACTTTTAAGTGGGGTGCCGCCCCGATTCGCGCGGCGCCCCTGCGATGTTCCGCACGCCCCGAGCCTCTGCGGCAAGCGCATCCGGCCGGCTCCGGTCGCGCCCTAGGCGCGGCGTTCGGAGCATTCGGCGTATCATGTCATTTACCTGTCCGGAGGCTCTACATTCATGGCGGACAAAAAAGGTTCGAACAGCGAGAAGCTGTTGTATTGCTCGTTTTGCGGGAAAAGCCAGCATGAGGTGAAAAAACTCATCGCGGGCCCGTCGGTGTTCATCTGCGATGAATGTATCGACCTCTGCAACGAGATCATTCGCGACGAGGCGGCTGCCGCCGGCGTCGAGGCCAGCCTGTCCCGGTCGGATCTGCCGAGCCCGCAGGAAATTCGCGACATCCTCGATCAGTACGTGATCGGCCAGGAGCGCGCGAAGAAGATCCTCGCGGTGGCCGTGTACAACCACTACAAGCGCCTGAAGCATCTCGACAAGAAGGACGACGTCGAATTGTCGAAGAGCAACATCCTGCTGATCGGCCCGACGGGCTCCGGCAAGACGCTGCTCGCGCAGACGCTCGCGCGGTTGCTCAACGTGCCGTTCGTGATCGCCGATGCGACGACGCTGACCGAAGCCGGCTACGTCGGCGAGGACGTCGAGAACATCATCCAGAAGCTGTTGCAGAACTGCAACTACGAGGTCGACAAGGCCCAGCGCGGGATCGTCTACATCGACGAAATCGACAAGATCAGCCGCAAGTCGGACAACCCGTCGATCACGCGCGACGTGTCGGGCGAGGGCGTCCAGCAGGCGCTGCTGAAGCTCGTCGAGGGCACGATGGCGTCGGTGCCGCCGCAGGGCGGCCGCAAGCACCCGAATCAGGATTTCATCCAGGTCGACACGACCAACATCCTGTTCATCTGCGGCGGCGCGTTCGACGGTCTCGAAAAGGTGATCACCGATCGCACCGAGAAAACCGGCATCGGCTTCGGCGCGACGGTCAAGAGCAAGCAGGAGCGCGACGCGGGCGAAGTGCTGCGCGAAACGGAACCGGAAGACCTGATCAAATTCGGTCTGATCCCCGAATTGATCGGCCGTCTGCCGGTGGTCGCGACGCTCGGCAAGCTCGATGAAGCCGCGCTGATGAAGATCCTGGTCGAGCCGAAGAACGCGCTCGTCAAGCAGTATCACAAGCTGTTCGCGATGGAGCGCGTCGAGCTGGAGATCCGGCCGGGCGCACTGCAGGCAGTCGCCCGCAAGGCGATCCGCCGCAAGACCGGCGCGCGCGGTTTGCGTTCGATCATCGAACAGGCGTTGCTCGACGTGATGTATGAGCTGCCGACGATGAAAGGGGTCAGCAAGGTCATCATCGACGAGAACGTCATCGATGGGGACGGCAAGCCTTTGCTGATCTACGAGGACACGCCGAAGGTGGCGGGTTCGAACTGACCGGCTTGCCGACGATGTTCTGCGAAAAAGGCCGTTCATGAGACCGTGGGCGGCTTTTTTTCGTTTATCTTGTGGGTAACTCTGACTCGACACGCGGTGGTTACTTTCTTACCGAATATTTCCCGCACTTGAAGGCTTGCAATTCGTTGTGGCGGCCTCAATTACCGAACAATTGATTCCACTCATGGGGAAATGAAATGTCAGGCACCCAACTTCTCCCGCCGGAACGCATCACGCTCCCGCTGCTGCCGCTGCGGGATGTCGTCGTTTTCCCGCACATGGTGATTCCGCTCTTCGTGGGCCGGCCGAAATCGATCAAGGCCCTCGAAGCAGCGATGGAAGGCGGCAAGCACATCATGCTCGTCGCCCAGAAAACCGCGGCCAAGGACGAACCGACCGAAAAGGACATGTACGAGGTCGGTTGTATCGCCAACATCCTGCAGATGCTGAAGCTGCCGGACGGCACCGTGAAGGTGCTCGTCGAAGGCCTGCAGCGTGCGAAGGCACTGTCGATCGAAGAACAGGAGACGCAGTTCTCCTGCGACGTGATGCCGCTCGAGCCGGATCATGCCGACAGCGCCGAAACGGAAGCGCTGCGCCGCGCGATCGTGTCGCAGTTCGACCAGTACGTGAAGCTGAACAAGAAGATCCCGCCGGAGATCCTTACGTCGCTGTCGGGCATCGACGAAGCAGGTCGCCTCGCCGACATGATCGCCGAGCGCCTGCCGCTGAAGCTCGACCAGAAGCAGCACATCCTCGAGATGTTCCCGGTCATCGAGCGCCTCGAGCACCTGCTCGCGCAGCTCGAAGCCGAGATCGACATCCTGCAGGTCGAAAAGCGCATCCGCGGGCGCGTGAAGCGCCAGATGGAAAAGAGCCAGCGCGAGTACTACCTGAACGAGCAGGTCAAGGCGATCCAGAAGGAACTGGGCGAAGGCGAAGAGGGTGCCGATCTCGAGGAACTCGAGAAGCGCATCAACGCCGCGCGCATGCCGAAGGAAGCCAAGAAGAAGGCCGATGCCGAGCTGAAGAAGCTGAAGCTGATGTCGCCGATGTCCGCGGAAGCGACCGTCGTGCGCAACTACATCGACACGCTGATCGGCCTGCCGTGGCGCAAGAAGAGCAAGGTCAACAACGACCTGTCGAACGCCGAGCAGGTGCTCGACGAGGATCACTTCGGCCTCGAGAAGGTCAAGGAACGTATCCTCGAGTATCTCGCGGTGCAACAGCGCGTCGACAAGGTCAAGGCGCCGATCCTGTGCCTCGTCGGGCCCCCGGGCGTCGGCAAGACCTCGCTCGGCCAGTCGATCGCCCGTGCGACGAACCGCAAGTTCGTCCGGATGGCGCTCGGCGGCGTGCGTGACGAAGCCGAGATCCGCGGCCATCGCCGTACGTATATCGGTTCGATGCCGGGCAAGATCCTGCAGAGCCTCACGAAGGTCGGCGTGCGCAATCCGCTCTTCCTGCTCGACGAAGTCGACAAGATGGGCATGGATTTCCGCGGCGATCCGTCGTCGGCGCTGCTCGAAGTGCTCGATCCCGAACAGAACCATACGTTCGCCGACCACTACATCGAGGTCGACTTCGACCTGTCGGACGTGATGTTCGTCGCGACGTCGAACTCGCTGAACATCCCGCCGCCGCTGCTCGACCGGATGGAAGTGATCCGTCTGTCGGGCTACACGGAAGACGAGAAGGTCAGCATCGCGCAGCGTTACCTGCTGCCGAAGCAGAAGAAGAACAACGGGCTGAAGGAAGGCGAGGTCGACGTCACCGAGCAGGCGATCCGCGACATCATCCGCTACTACACGCGCGAAGCCGGTGTGCGTTCGCTCGAGCGGGAAGTGTCGAAGATCTGCCGCAAGGTCGTGAAGATGCTGCTGCTGAAGAAGGCATCGGGCGCGATCAAGGTCGATGGCGAGAATCTCGATACGTTCCTCGGCGTGCGCAAGTACGACTTCGGCCTCGCAGCGAAGGAAAACCAGGTCGGCCAGGTGACGGGCCTCGCGTGGACGGAAGTCGGCGGCGACCTGCTGACGATCGAAGCCGCGGTGATGCCGGGCAAGGGCAACGTGATCCGCACGGGTTCGCTCGGCGACGTGATGAAGGAGTCGGTCGAGGCTGCGCGTTCGGTCGTGCGCTCGCGTTCGCGCCGTCTGGGCATCAAGGACGAAGCGTTCGAGAAGCAGGACATCCACATTCACGTGCCGGAAGGCGCGACGCCGAAGGACGGTCCGTCCGCCGGTGGTGCGATGACGACCGCGCTGGTGTCGGTGCTGACGGGTATCCCCGTGCGTGCCGATGTCGCGATGACGGGCGAAATCACGTTGCGTGGCGAAGTGCTGCCGATCGGCGGGCTGAAGGAAAAGCTGCTGGCAGCGCATCGCGGCGGCATCAAGCTCGTGCTGATTCCGGAAGAGAACGTGAAGGATCTCGCGGACATTCCGGACAACGTGAAGAATGCGATCGAGATCGTGCCGGTCCGCTGGATCGACAAGGTGCTGGAACTCGCGCTCGAGCGTTCGCCGACTCCGCTGCCGCCGGAAGAAGAAGCGAAGGCAGCAGCGCCGGTCGGCGAGGCGGCGAAGGATGCCGGCTCGACGGAAGTCGTCAAGCACTGAGACCCTGAGCGCCGTCCTTCCTGACGGTTGTTCACGAAACCCGCGGCGTGTCCGCGGGTTTTTTTTATGTGCACACGGAATCGCGAACGGGTGCGGCAGAAAAAAATTCGTGTCCGGGCTTGGCAAAGTGATCGGGGATGAATTAAACTTGCGGGCTCGCTGGTTGTTGATGCGGAAACGCAGATCGCAGCCAGAACGAATCGGGAACGGGTGCTTAGCTCAGCTGGTAGAGCGGCGCCCTTACAAGGCGTAGGTCGGGGGTTCGAACCCCTCAGCACCCACCAGTTTCCTGATTCAGCCAGACCAAGGAGCGGTAGTTCAGTCGGTTAGAATACCGGCCTGTCACGCCGGGGGTCGCGGGTTCGAGTCCCGTCCGCTCCGCCAGAAAATGAAGAAGCCCGCCTTGTGCGGGCTTTTTCATTTGCGTTTCCGATTGCGCACGCTGGCGGGCGCGTGACTGCGGAGCGGAGCAAGCGCGCCTGCGCATCTGCTTTTCTCCCGTCCCACCCCGTATGTTGTAATATCGGTCGTTTTGTCCAATTTTCCCGTCACGCATGCTCGATTTCTTCCGTAATCACCAGCGCCTGATGATGGCGCTCCTGCTCCTGATCGTGTTGCCGGGGCTGGGTTTCGTCGGGATCCAAGGCTTCCGCGGCTTCTTCGACGACAGTGCGAACGCCGCAGCGGTCAACGGGCACAAGATCACGCGGGTCGAATTCGACGGCGCGTTCCGCCAGCAGATCGACCAGGCGCGTCAGGCGCTCGGTGGGCAGTTCGACATCAAGATGTTCGATACGCCCGAGCATCGCAAGCAGGTGCTCGACGGCCTGATCCAGCAACGTGTGCTGGCCGATGAAACGCAGCGTTTGCACCTGACCGCGTCCGACAATGCGGTGCGCGATGCGCTGATGAGCGACCCGATGATCGCGTCGCTGAAGAAGCCCGACGGTTCAATCGACGTCGAGCGTTACGCGCAACTGCTGTCGTTCCAGGGGATGACGCCCGAGCAGTATCAGGAGCGCGTGCGCTACAGCCTCGCACTGCAGCAGATTCCGGCCAGCATCGTGTCGAGCGCGTTCACGCCGAAGAGCCTCGCGCAACGCCTGTCCGAACTCGCCGCGCAGCAGCGCGACGTGCAGGCGCTCGTGCTGAAGACGAGCGACTACGCATCGAAGGTCCAGCCGACCGACGCGCAGCTCGCCGCATACTACGACGCGCACAAGCAGGGCTTCGCGACGCCCGAGACCGCGACGATCCAGTACCTCGTCTATTCGCCGGCCGCGGCCGCTGCAAGCGCCCAGCCGACCGATGCGGACATCAAGAAGTTCTACGACGACAACCCGACGCACTTCCGCACCGAAGCGCAGGTTCGCGTGAGCCACATCTTCATCGCCGCGGCGAGCAGCGCAAGCGCGGCCGACAAGGCCGCAGCGAAGGCGAAGGCCGAGCAACTGCTCGCCGACGTGAAGGCGCATCCGGACCAGTTCGCGCAGATCGCGCAGAAGAGCTCGCAGGACGCGCCGTCGGCCGCGAAGGGCGGCGACCTCGGCTTCATCACGCGCGGCTCGACGGCGGGCGGCAAGGCGTTCGACGATGCCGCGTTTGCACTCAAGCAGGGCGACGTGAGCGGTGTCGTGCAATCGGATCTCGGCTTCCACGTGCTGAAGGCGACCGAAGTGAAGCCGGCGGCCGTCAAGCCGTTCGCGGAAGTGAAGGACCGGATCGCGATCGACCTGAAGCAGCAGTACGCATCGAAGGCGTTCACGGACAACGCGGAAGGCTTCACGTCGACCGTCTACGAAAAGGCGAAGACGCTGCAGCCGGCCGCGGACAAGTACAAGCTGACGATCCAGACGGCCACCGTCACGCCGACGCCGAATCCGCAGCTGCCGCCGACGAGCCCGCTGAACAATCCGAAGTTCCTGGCCGCCGTGTTCGCGAACGATTCGGTGAAGAACCAGAACAACACGCAGGCGATCGACGTCGGCAACAACACGCTGATCTCGGCGCGCGTGACCGACTACAAGCCGGCTGCCGTGCCCGCGCTCGATGCGATCAAGGACATCGTGCGCCAGAAGGTCGTCGCCGAGCAGGCCGCGGCACTCGCGCAGAAGGACGGTGCGGCGAAGCTCGCCGAGCTGCAGAAGTCGAAGTCGACCGACGGGTTCGCGGCAGCGCAGAAGGTGTCGCGCACGCAATCTCAGGGCCTGACGCCGGCCGCGCTGAGCGCCGTCTACAAGGTCGATGCGAAGACGCTGCCGGCTTACGTCGGCGTCGATCTCGGCGCGGACGGCTACGCGATCTACCGCGTGAACGCGGTGATCCCGGGTACGGCCGTCGATCCGCAGCAACTGGCGGCCGCGCAGCAGCAGATGGCGCAGGTCGACGCGCAAAGCGAAGGCGAAGCGTATCTCGCCGCGCTGCGCGATCGCTCGAAGGTGAAGCTGTACGGGACGACGACCAGCCAGTCGCAGGACGGCGACAACTGAGCATCGTTTCGCACGCAACAATAAAAAGCCCCGCTTCGAGCGGGGCTTTTTGTTTTCCGGCGGGTCGGTACGTCGTCAACCGCGCGGCTTGCCGAGCAGCGGCTTCAGTGCCGGCCACACGTTGTCGAGCAGAATGCCCTGCGCCTGCTGCGCGGGATGCATCTGGTCGGCCTGGAACATCTCGGGCCTGTTCTCGATGCCGGCCAGCAGGAACGGCACGAGCGGCACGCCGAGATCCTTCGACAGCCGCGTATAGACGGCGTGGAACTTCTGCGTGTAGTCGGGGCCGTAATTGGGCGGCACGTACATGCCGACCAGCACGACCTTCGCCTGTGCACGCCGTGCGCCGGCGATGATGTCGCGCAGGTTCTGCTCGGTCGTCGCGAGCGGCACGCCGCGCAGCGCATCGTTCGAACCGAGCTCGACGACGACGATCGAAGGCTTGAGCCGCTGCAGCACCGCGGGCAGCCGCGCGCGGCCGCCGCTCGTGGTGTCGCCGCTGACGCTGGCGTTCGCGACGCTATAATCGATTCGCTCGTTCGTGAGCCGCTGTCGCAGCAATGCAACCCAGCCCGTGTCGCGCGGCAGCCCGTATTCGGCCGACAGGCTGTCGCCGAGCACGACGATCACCGGCTGGCCCGATGTCGGGGCCGGCGCCGTCACGGCGCGTGCGGGTGCGGTTGCGGTTGCGGTCAGCAGGGTGCCCAGCAGCGCGGCGAGCGCCGCGCGTCTTTTCCAGCGAAATGTCGTGTCCATGTTCAAGATTACCGATCCGATCATCGAAGTCCATGACGTGTGCAAGCGGGTCGCCGACGCAACGGGCGAACTGACGATCCTCGACGGCATCACGCTCGCCGTGCGGCCGGGCAGCAGCCTCGCGATCGTCGGTGCGTCGGGGTCGGGCAAGTCGACGCTGCTCGGCCTGCTTGCAGGGTTGGACAGCGCGACGAGCGGCACGGTTCGCCTGCTCGGCCGCGCGCTCGACCAGCTCGACGAGGACGAGCGCGCCGCGCTGCGCAACGGTGCCGTCGGGTTCGTGTTCCAGTCGTTCCAGTTGATGCCGCACCTGACGGCGCTCGAAAACGTGATGCTGCCGCTCGAGCTGCGGGGCGGCATCAGCGCGCGCGAGGCGGCCGATCGCGCACGGGCGCTGCTGGTGCAGGTCGGTCTCGGCGAACGCACCGCGCATTATCCGAAGCTGCTGTCGGGCGGCGAGCAGCAGCGCGTCGCGCTCGCGCGCGCGTTCGTCACGCGCCCGGCGATCCTGTTTGCCGACGAGCCGACCGGCAGCCTCGATGCGGCGACGGGGCACGCGGTCATCGACCTGATGTTCGAACTGAACCGCACGCACGGCGCAACGCTCGTGCTCGTCACGCACGATGCCGAACTGGCGCGCCGCTGCGCGACGACGGTGACGCTCGACGCCGGGCACATCGTCGAGCCGCACGCGGCGCAGCGCGGCGCCTGAATTTTCCTGCCAGCCGCGCGGGGTGCAATGCGCGGCCGGCGTGCGCGTGACGCCTTCGCGTCAGCGCTTGAGCGCCGCGCGGGCGCGTTCGATCAGCGCCGTGGTCGACGAGTCGTGCTTCGCGGGATCGACCGACTCGGCCGACAGGTCGGCTTCGACGACCTTGCCGAGAATCTTGCCGAGCTCGACGCCCCACTGGTCGAACGGATTGATGTCCCACACCGTCGCCTGCACGAGCACCTTGTGCTCGTAAAGCGCGATCAGCGCGCCGAGCGTGCGCGGCGTCAGCGCATCGACGAGCAGCGTCGTCGTCGGGCGGTTGCCGGGGAACGTCAGGTGCGGCGCGAGCGCCTCTTTGCCCGGCCCGGCGACCTTGCGCGCTTCGTCGAGCGTACGGCCGAGCATCAGCGCCTCGCTCTGCGCGAAGCAGTTCGCGAGCAGTTTCGGATGATGGCTCGCGAGCGGATGCTCGGGCGTCAGCACCGCGATGAAGTCGATCGGCACGATCGTCGGCCCCTGGTGCAGCATCTGGAAGAACGCATGCTGGCCGTTGGTGCCCGGCTCGCCCCACGTGACAGCCGACGTCGGGTAATCGACGAAGGTGCCGTCCAGGCGCGCGGATTTGCCGTTGCTCTCCATTTCGAGCTGCTGCAGGTACGACGGCAGGTAGTGCAGCGCTTCCGAATACGGCGCGACGAGATAGCTCTGCGAGCCGAAGAAATTCCGGTACCAGATGCCGATCAGGCCGAGCAGCACCGGCAGGTTGCGCTCGAGCGGCGCTTCGCGGAAATGGCGGTCCATGTCGTCCGCGCCGGCCAGCAGCTCGTCGAACTGCTCGGGGCCGATCGCGATCATGATCGACAGGCCGACCGCCGACCACAGCGAATAGCGGCCGCCGACCCAGTCCCACATTTCGAACACGTTGTCCGCGGCGATGCCGAACTTCACGACTTCGGCCGGGTTCGCCGACACGCCGACGAAGTGCTTCGCGAGCGCGTCCTCGGGGCAGCCGCGTGCGACGAACCAGTCGCGCAGCGAGCGTGCGTTCGTCATCGTTTCGAGCGTCGTGAAGGTCTTCGACACGATGATCGCGAGCGTTTCCTCGGGATCGACCTGTTCGAGCACGCGCGCGAGATCGGCGCCGTCGACGTTCGACACGAAGTGGGTCGAGATGTCGGGCGTCGCGACGTGGTGCAGCGCATGCACGACCATCTTCGGCCCGAGATCGGAGCCGCCGATGCCGATGTTGATCACGTGGCGGATGCGCTTGCCCGTGTAGCCCGTCCACGTGCCGCTGCGCACGGCGCGCGCGAACGTCGCCATCTTCGCGCGCTCGGCGCTCACCTGCGCGTGGAACGGCGCTTGCGGGTCGGTCGCGCGCAACGCGGTGTGCAGCGCGGCGCGGCCTTCGGTCGCGTTGACGATCTCGCCCGCGAACATCGCGTCGCGGCGCGTTTCGACGCCCGCGTCGCGCGCGAGCTGCACGAGCAGGCGCAGCGTTTCGTCGTTGATGCGGTTCTTCGAGAAGTCGGCCGCGAGACCGCCGCCCGGGATCGTGAAGCGTTCGGCGCGGGTCGGCGCGCGGTCGTTTTCCGGTGCGAACCAATCGCGCAGCCGGGCGTGGCGGATCTGTTCGAAGTGGGATTGAAGGGCAGTCCAGGCGGGGAGCGAATTCAGCGTCATGGCGGTTCGAGTGAAGCGTGAATCGGGAGGAATGCCGCGCCGGCTCATCGGGATCGGCAGGCCGGCGGACGAGAGGGCCCGCCGTGCGGCGGGGCAGTCAGTATAGCGGCGTTATGTGTCGGCGCGCGGCGATGGATAAAAAAGGCGATTGATCAGCGTGCGCACCGTCGGTGCGAGTTCGCCGGCCGTGAGCCCGGCCGGGCCGGTGCCGTGCGCGGTCAGCGTGTCGGCCGCGAGGCCGTGCAGGTAGACGCCCGCGAGCGCCGCTTCGTACGGTGTGACTCGCTGTGCGAGCAGCGCGCCGATCAGGCCGCCGAGCACGTCGCCGGTGCCGCCGGTGGCGAGCGCCGCGTTGCCGGTCGGGTTGATCGTCACGCGGCCGTCGGGTGCTGCAATCACCGTGCCCGAGCCTTTCAGCACGACGATGGCTGCATGGCGAGCGGCGAGCGCCTGCGCCGCCGCGACGCGGTCGCGCTGCACCGTCGCCGTGTCGCTGCCGAGCAGCCGCGCGGCCTCGAGCGGGTGCGGGGTCAGCACGCAGGGATTGCCGCGGGCGCCGCGCGCGGCAACGGCGGCCGCGAGGTCCGCGTGCGTCGCGACGAGGTTCAGCGCGTCGGCATCGAGCAGCGTCGCGGCATCGTGGGCGAGCACGTCGCGCACGAGCGTTGCCGCGGCTTCGCGCATGCCGAGGCCGCAGCCGGCCGCGATCGCGGTCATCGCGCCGAGGTCGAGGCCGTCGGCCGGATGCAGCATCAGTTCGGGGAACGGCGGGTCGTACGGCGGCGCGCCGGCGCCGAGGAAGCCGACGTGCACCTTGCCGGCGCCCGCGAACAGCGCGGCGCGCGCGGCCAGGATCGGTGCGCCGCACATGCCGGTGTCGCCGCCGAGCACCGCGAGGCTGCCGAAGGTGCCCTTGTGGGAAGCGAACGCGCGCGCGGGCAGCGCCGCGGCGAATCGCGCGGGCGTGTTCAGCACGATGGCCGGCGCGGCGGGCGGCGCGACGTCGAGCGACGCGACGTCGATCTCGCCGGCGAGGTCGCGGCCGTCGCCCGTGTAGAGGCCCGGCTTCGCGCCGATGAAGGTGAGCGTATGCGTGGCCGTGACGGCGACGCCTGCGCCGACGATCCGGCCGGTATCGCTGTCGAGCCCGCTCGGCACGTCGAGCGCGAGCACGCGGCCGCCGCGCCGTGCATGCGCGGCAATGCGCGCGGCCTGTTCGGCGAACGCGCCGTCGAGCGCGCGGCCGAGACCGATGCCGAACAGCCCGTCGACGACCCATGCGTAACCGTCCAGCGACGCGGGCGGCGTGGCCGACAGCGGGACGCCGACCGCGCGCGCGAGGCCGAGCGCCCATTGCGCGTCGTCCGGCTTGACCGGCACCGGCATCCACGCCTGCGTCGCGATGCCGAGTTGCTGGAGCTGCGCGGCGGCGACCAACGCGTCGCCGCCGTTGTTGCCGGGGCCGACCGCGAACCATACGGGGCGGTCGTCGCCGGCGACGCGCTCGGACAGCCAGCGCGCGGCGGCGGCACCCGCACGGCCCATCAGTGTGTGCGGCGGCAGCGCCGCGGCCGCGTCGGCTTCGGCCGTGCGCAAGTCGGCGACGCGCAGCAGTGCGATTGGATCGGAATCGGGAAGCGGGCGGGTAGCGGTCATCGCGGGATCGTGGCGGCTGGCAAGGATGCCGCCACGGGACGGGCCCGCGGCGGTCAGGTCGTGAAGCGCTCGGCGCGCAGTGCGGCGAGCGTGTCGACGGGCCAATGCTGCACGTCGCCGCCGAGGTAGTCGGTCACCACTTTAGCAGACCCGCACGCGAGCCCCCAGCCGGTCGGGCCGTGCCCGAAATTGACGAACACGCGCGGATGCGGGGTCGGACCCACGACGGGCAGGCCGTCCGGCGACAGCAGTTGCGTGCCTTGCCACGACAGCGCGGCCGAGATCCTGGCGGCACCGGGCACCCAGTCGTGGACGGCCTGGCCGAGCAGCGCGAGCGCGGCCTCGGACAGCGGCTCGGCAAGCGGCTTCGCGGTGTCGGGCAGGCTCTGCAGCACGGCGCCGCCGCCGATGCGCAGCCGCTGGTGGGTGCGCGTGATCGAGATGCGCTTGATCGAATCGACGACGCTCAGGTGCGGCGCGTGCTCTTCGTACGCGACCGGCGCGGTGAGCGTGTGGACCCGCACCGGGTGCAGCGGCAGGCGCCAGCCGAGCCGTTCGAGCAGCGGCAGGCTGCCGGCGCCGGCGGCGACCACGATCGCGTCGGCGGAAATCACGTCGACCTCGTGCGCCTTCGCCGCGTTCCGCTGGCCGGACGGTACGAGTTCGATCGCGGCGCGGCCGGTGTCGACACGGATCGCGGCGACGTCCGCGCCGAAGCGGAACTGCACGCCGTGCTCGTCGAGCGTCTGCTTGACCAGTTTCGCGAACAGCGGGCAGTTTCCGGTGCGCTCGGTCTCGAGCAGCACGCCGCCGGCGAAGCCGGGCTCGGCCGGCACCGACGGTTCGAGCGCCGCGCATTCTTCGGCGCTCAGCATGCGGTACGGCTGGTCGAGCGTGCGCAGCAGGTCGAGCGCGGGCTGCATCGCTTCCCAGTCGCGCGGATCGCGCACGACGTGCAGGATGCCGGGCTTCTGTTCGAATTCGAGTTCGAGGCGTGCCTCGATGTCGGCGAGCGTGTCGCGCGACGCGTCGATCAGCGGGCGCAGCCGCGCGTACTGCGCGACGAACGCATCGGGCTCGCGCAGCGCGCCGAGCTGCTTGACGAAGCGGCGCACGCCGCCGTTGAAGCCCGGCTTGTAGACGATGCCGCTGTCGCGCGGCTGGCGCTGGCGCATGAAGGTCGGACCGAACCAGACGTCGAGCGGGCTCGGCAGCAGCGCGCCGCCGTCGCCGTAGGTCGCACCCTGCGCGACGGTCGCGTGGCGTTCGACCACGCATACGCGATGGCCGGCCGCGCGCAACTGGTAGGCGGTGGCGACGCCGCTGATTCCGCCGCCGATGACGATGACATCCATGGATTGCTTCGATGACGGGCGGCGCGCACGCCGCCCGGTGAGGATTCGCTGAGGGCCCGGGCCCGGTGAACCCGGAATGATAGCGCCAAAATCGCGGTAACCGGCGTCGCGCGAGCAGGTGCCATGCGGCCGCGCGGCGGCGCCGGCTGCCGTACCCGGGCGGGCCGGCCCGACGGGCGGCCGTGCACGGCGCGCGCCGCGGCACCGTCGCGGTGCACGCGGGCTGCCGATCGGCCGGTTTGGGGCGACCGACTTCCGGGTATAATTACGGCCTTCCTTTCGCCCCACGTCGCCACCTCGCGCGACTCATCGACGTCAGTCCAGCCCATGGCTCACTTCTCGTGTTTTCCCGGCGCTTCGGCCCTTTCCGATTTCCGTCAAACCCGTCTGCTCGACACGCTCAGGCAAATCGACGCCAACATCGTCGCGGTGCGCGGCCAGTTCCTGCACTTCGTCAATGCGGCCGAGCCGCTATCGGCCGACGACAGCGCGCGCATCGACGCGCTGATGCACTACGGCGCGCCGTTCGAGCCGGCGGCCGAGAAGGGCGCGGCCGAGACCTTCGTCGTGCTGCCGCGCTTCGGCACGGTCTCGCCGTGGGCGAGCAAGGCGACCGACATCGCGCAGCACTGCGGCCTCACGCAGGTGCGCCGCATCGAGCGCGGCGTCGAATTCACGGTCACGCTGAAGTCGGGGCTGCTCGGCGGCAAGAAGGCGCTGTCCGACGACGCGCGCGCGGCCGTCGCGGCCGCGCTGCATGACCGGATGACCGAAAGCGTGGTCGCCACGCGCGACGACGCGAAGCACCTGTTCGACGAACTGCCGGCCAAGCCGCTCGCGAGCGTCGACGTGCTGGGCGTCGGTCGCGGCGCGCTCGAGCGCGCGAACGTCGAGCTGGGCCTCGCGCTCGCCGACGACGAGATCGATTACCTGGTCGACGCATTCCGCAAGCTCGAACGCAATCCGACCGACGTCGAACTGATGATGTTCGCGCAGGCGAACAGCGAGCACTGCCGCCACAAGATCTTCAACGCGCAGTGGACGATCGACGGGCAAGCGCAGGACATGTCGCTGTTCGCGATGATCCGCAACACCGAGAAGCTGAACCCGCAGGGCACGATCGTCGCGTATTCCGACAACTCGTCGATCATGGTCGGCGCCGAGGCCGAGCGCTGGTTCCCGCGCAACGCGGGCGCGGCCGGCGAGCCCGGCGAGCGTTATGGCCGCCACACCGAGCTCACGCACACGCTGATGAAGGTCGAGACGCACAACCACCCGACGGCGATCTCGCCGTTCCCGGGTGCGGCGACCGGCGCGGGCGGCGAGATCCGCGACGAAGGCGCGACGGGCCGCGGCGCGCGTCCGAAGGCCGGACTCACGGGCTTCACCGTGTCGAACCTCGACCTGCCCGATGCACGCCAGCCGTGGGAAAACGCGCGCGATGCGGCGCAGCCGGTCGGCGAGCGCGACCCGAACGAGCAGCATGGCCCGTACGGCCGCCCGGACCGCATCGCGTCGCCGCTGCAGATCATGATCGACGGCCCGCTCGGCGGCGCCGCGTTCAACAATGAATTCGGCCGCCCGAACCTCGGCGGCTACTTCCGCGTGTACGAGCAGAACGTCGGCGGCCAAGTGCGCGGCTATCACAAGCCGATCATGATCGCGGGCGGCCTCGGCAACATCGCGGATCAACACACGCACAAGCACGACGTGCCGGCCGGCTCGCTGCTGATCCAGATCGGCGGCCCCGGCATGCGGATCGGCATGGGCGGCGGCGCCGCGAGCTCGATGGCGACCGGCGCGAACACGGCCGAGCTCGATTTCGACTCGGTGCAGCGCGGCAACCCCGAAATCGAGCGTCGCGCGCAGGAAGTGATCAACGGCTGCTGGCAGCTCGGCGCGGAAAACCCGATCCTGAGCATCCACGACGTCGGCGCGGGCGGCCTGTCGAATGCGTTCCCCGAAATCGTCGACGGCGCGGGCAAGGGCGCGCGCTTCGAACTGCGCAAGGTCGCGCTCGAGGAATCGGGCCTGTCGCCGCGCGAGATCTGGTCGAACGAGGCGCAGGAGCGCTACGTGCTCGCGATCGCGCCGGCCGACCTGCCGCGCTTCGAGGCAATCTGTGCGCGTGAGCGCTGCCCGTTCGCGGTGGTCGGTGTTGCAACCGACGAGCGCCAGCTGCAGCTCGTCGATGCCGAAGCGACGGGTGCCGACGAATATCCGGTCGACATGCCGATGGAAGTGCTGCTCGGCAAGCCGCCGCGCATGCACCGCGACGTCACGCGCGTGGCGACCGAGCGCGCGCCGGTCGACGTGACGGGCATCGTGCTGTCGGAAGTCGCGGTCGACGTGCTGAAGCACCCGACGGTCGGCAGCAAGTCGTTCCTGATCACGATCGGCGACCGGTCGGTCGGCGGCACGTCGGTGCGCGACCAGATGGTCGGCCCGTGGCAGGTGCCGGTGGCCGACTGCGCGGTCACCGCGCTCGACTATGCAGGCTTCAAGGGCGAGGCGATGACGATGGCCGAGCGCACGCCGCTCGCGGTGATCGACGCGCCGGCATCGGGCCGCATGGCCGTCGGCGAAGCGATCACGAACATCGCGAGCGCGCCGATCGCGTCGCTCGACAAGCTGAAGCTGTCGGCGAACTGGATGGCCGCGTGCGGCACGGCCGGCGAGGACGCCGCGCTGTTCGACACGGTCAAGGCGATCGGCATGGAGCTGTGCCCGGCGCTCGGGATCGGCATCCCGGTCGGCAAGGACTCGCTGTCGATGAAGACGAAGTGGGACGAGCAGGGCGTCGCGAAGGAAGTGGTCGCGCCGGTGTCGCTGATCATCTCCGCGTTCGCGCCGGTCGAGGACGTGCGGCTCCACCTGACGCCGCAACTGCGCCGCGTCGCCGACGCGGGCGACAGCGTGCTGATCGCGATCGATCTCGGCCGCGGCAAGAACCGGATGGGCGGCAGCATCTTCGCGCAGGTCACGCAGCAGGTCGGCGACACGACGCCGGACGTCGACGATGCGGAAGACCTGAAGCGCTTCTTCAACGCGATCCAGTCGCTCAATGCGCAGGGCAAGCTGCTCGCGTACCACGACCGCTCGGACGGCGGCCTGTGGGCGACGGTGTGCGAAATGGCGTTCGCGGGCCACGCGGGCGTGTCGCTGAACGTCGACATGCTGACGCTCGACCCGCATCACGAATCCGACTACGGCGACGCGAAGGACTGGGCGAAGCAGACGAGCGGCCGCCGCGACGATCGCACGCTGCGCGCGCTGTTCTCCGAGGAGCTCGGTGCCGTCGTGCAGGTGCGCACGGCCGACCGCGACGCGGTGCTCGGCGCGCTGCGTGAATTCGGCCTGTCGACGTGCTCGCACGTGATCGGCTCGGTCAACGATCGCGACGTGATCGAGGTGTACCGCGACGCGAAGAAGATCTTCGATGCGCCGCGCACCGAACTCCACCGTGCATGGGGCGAAGTGAGCTGGCGCATCGCGCGCCTGCGCGACAACCCCGCATGCGCGGATGCCGAATACGACGCGCTGCTCGACGCGGCCGATCCGGGCATCTCGCCGGTGCTGAGCTTCGATCCGGCCGACGACATCGCCGCGCCGTTCATCGCGACCGGCGCGCGGCCGCGCGTCGCGATCCTGCGCGAGCAGGGCGTGAACTCGCATCTGGAAACGGCCTACGCGTTCGACCGCGCGGGCTTCGACGCGCACGACGTGCACATGAGCGACCTGCTCGCGGGCCGCGCGACGCTCGCCGATTTCGCGGGTGCGGTCGCGTGCGGCGGCTTCTCGTACGGCGACGTGCTCGGTGCGGGCGAAGGCTGGGCGAAGACGATCCGTTTCAACGCGAACCTGGCCGACATGTTCTCGGCGTTCTTCGCGCGTCCGGACACGTTCGCGCTCGGCATCTGCAACGGCTGCCAGATGCTGTCGAGCCTCGCGTCGATGATTCCGGGTGCGGAAGCGTGGCCGAAGTTCACGCGCAACAAGTCCGAGCAGTTCGAGGCGCGCTTCTCGTTCGTCGAAGTGGAGAAGTCGCCGTCGATCTTCTTCACGGGGATGGAAGGCTCGCGGATTCCGGTCGCGGTCGCGCACGGCGAAGGTTATGCGGACTTCTCGCAGCAGGGCGACATCGACCGCGTTGCAGTCGCGATGCGTTACGTCGACCACCGCGGCGAAGCGACCGAGCGCTATCCGTTCAACCCGAACGGCTCGCCGGCCGGCATCACGTCGGTGACGACGGCCGACGGCCGCTTCTCGGTGCTGATGCCGCACATGGAGCGCGTGCACCGGACGGTCGCGATGAGCTGGCACCCGGAAGGCTGGGGTGAAGCGAGCCCGTGGATGCGCGTGTTCCGCAACGCGCGCCGCTGGATCGGCTGATCCGGATGAGGTTCGACCCGAATGCGCCGGTCGAGGTCGTCACGCTGCGCGACGAGCGCGCGAGCGAGGCCGACGCGATCGGCCGTGTGATCGTCGCGGCGTTCGCGGGCGAACCGCAGGGCGGGCAGTTCGAGCGGCGAATCGTCGACGCGCTGCGCGCGGACGGTGCGCTGAGCGTGTCGCTCGTCGCGGAGCGCGACGGCCGCATCATCGGCCACGTCGCGTTCTCGCCAGTCGCGATCGGCGGCGAGCCGGCGGATCGACAGCAATGGTACGGGCTTGCGCCGCTCGCGGTGCTGCCCGACTGCCAGCGGCAGAGCATCGGCGCCGGGCTCGTGCGCGCGGGGCTCGACGCGTTGCGCCGGCTCGGCGCGCGCGGCTGCGTCGTGCTCGGCGATCCCGCGTACTACGCGCGCTTCGGGTTCGAGCCGTCCGGCGACATCGTGTTTCCCGACGTGCCGCCCGAGTATTTCCTCGCGTTGCCGTTCGATGCAGCGGCGCCGTTGCCGTCGGGCGAAGTGCGCTATCACGACGCGCTCCATCCCGCGTAGCGAACGCTGCGGCGCGGGTGATGTCCGGCACGAGAGGCCGCTCTTCGGAGCGGCCTTTTTATCGCGCGTCGACTGACTGCCGGAGCCCCACGATGCATGCGCTCCGGCGCGCCAAATGAAAAAGCCGCTCCGAAGAGCGGCTTTCCGATGCACGGGCGACGGGCGCCTGCGTTACTGGATCTTTGCCTGCTGGCGCAGACCTTCCTCGAACGCCTGCAGCTTCTGCTGCACGAGCTGTTGCGCGATCTGCGCCTTCACCTGGTCGAACGGCGGCGGCGCGATGTCGCGGACGTCGTCGACGCGGATGATGTGCCAGCCGAACTGCGTCTTCACCGGCGCGTCGGTCATCTGGCCTTTCTGCAGCTTCTGCGCGGCCGCCGAGAATTCCGGCACGTACGCCTTCGGGTCGGACCAGTCGAGATCGCCGCCGTTCTTGCCCGAACCCGGATCCTTCGAGTATTGCTTCGCGAGATCCTCGAACTTCGCGCCGGCCTTGATCTTCGCGATCAGATCCTTGGCCTGCTGCTCGCTGTCGACGAGGATGTGGTGCAGATGATATTCGCGGTTGCCGCCGGCGCCCTTGACGAGTTCGTCGTAGCGCGCCTTCACTTCTGCGTCGGTCGGCTGGTTCTTCTTCAGGAAGCTCTCGATCATCGAACGCAGCACGACGGTCTGTTGCGCGACGGCGACCTGCGCCTTCACGTCCGGACGGTTCGGGATGCCTTCGCGGATCGCTTCCTGCATCAGGATTTCGCGGTTCACGAGTTCCTGGCGCACGGCCTGCTGCAGTTGCGGGCTGTCGGTCTGGCCTTGCTGGACGAGCTGGGCAACCATCGCGTCCGCGCGCGACTTCGGAATCGGCGTGCCGTTGACGACGGCGATGTTCTGGGCAAATGCCGGTGCCGCTGCGAAAGCAGCCGCCGCGACCCACAGGCGAGGGGATTTCAGGATCATCGGGAATTCCTAATGAGACTAGATTGAAGATTCGTTGAATTCTTCGGGCGTGTAAGCCACGATCGCGAGCGCGTGAATGCCGCGCTGCATCGCATCAGCGAGCGCATCATACACCAGCCGGTGCCGCGCGACGCGCGGCTTGCCCGCGAATGCGGCCGACACGATCGTGACCGTGTAGTGGCCGCCCGAGGCCGCGCCGGCGTGGCCCGCGTGCTGCGCGCTATCGTCGCGCACGGCGAGCGACACGGGGGCGAGCGACGCGGTGAGGCGTGCCTCGATCAGCGCGATGCGTTCGTCGGGCGACGCGTGGAGAAAGGCGTCCGTCATGTCATTCGTCCTTCAGGTATTTCGTGAGCCACAGGCTCTGCAGGATGATGAACACGACCATCGCGCCCGTCGTGCCGAACAGCTTGAAGTTCACCCATTGCGATTCGGTGAAATTGTGCACCACGTACAGGTTCGCGACGCCGAGCACCGCGAAGAACAGCGCCCACGCGACGTTCAGCTTGTCCCACACGGGGTGCGGCAGCGTGAGCTGCTTGCCCATCATCTTCTCGATCAGGTTGTTGCCGAACGCATAGCGCGCGGCAAGCAGCCCGACCGCAAACAGCCAGTACAGCACAGTCGGTTTCCATTGAATGAATTTCTCGTCATGCAGGACGAGGGTGGCGCCGCCGAAGACGACGATCACGCCGAGGCTGACCCACAGCATCGTGTCGACCTTCCGGTGCCGGAAGGCGACCCACGCGACCTGGGCCAGCGTCGCGACGATCGCGACGGCGGTGGCGGTGAAGATGCCCCAGACCTTGAAGGCGACAAAAAACAGGATGATCGGAAACAGATCGAACAGGAATTTCATGGCGCTCGCAGCTGCGTGAAACGCCGCGTGCGCGGCCTTTCACCGTTGTAGGGACCCGCCAGGCACCGCCGTCGCGGATCGGGGCGGCCAGCCCGAGAGCAGGCCGCCCGGCGAAGGTCGCCCCCAAAGGGCCGTCTCGCCGATCCGCCCGGCGCCGCTCATTCGTTTTCGGGTCGGGACTCGAAGTTTAACGCAGCCGAATTGATGCAGTACCGCAAACCGGTCTTGTCGCGCGGGCCGTCCTCGAAGACGTGGCCGAGATGCGCGCCGCAATGGTTGCAGCGGACCTCGACGCGCACCATGCCGTGCGAGTAGTCGACCTTCTCGTCGATCACCTCGCCGTTGAGCGGCTTGAAGTAGCTGGGCCAGCCGCAGCCCGAATGGAACTTGGAACCGGATTCGAACAGCGGCGTGCTGCAGACGACGCATTTGTAGATGCCGGCGTCTTCGGTGTCGGTGTATTCGCCGGTGAAGGCGCGCTCGGTCGCCGCATGCTGCGTGACCTCGTACTGCATCGGCGTGAGCCGGCGGCGCAACTCGGCGTCGTCCTTCTCGTACGGGAAGGTCTTGTCGTCGGAATCGTGGGACATGTGGGGTTCTCCTGATCGGTCGGTCGATACGCGCGGGTCGGGTACTTCAGGACGAGCAGCTCACTTCGAGCGACCCGGCCCAGTCGGGCGGCAACGCCGCGTACGCGTCATGCTCCGGTTGTTCGTCGAACGGCCGGCGCAGGATCTGCGCGAGCCGCTCGATCTCCGAAAAATCCTTTTCTTTCGCGCGCCGGATCGCGACTTCGGCCAGATGGTTGCGCAATACGTATTTCGGGTTCACGCGGTTCATCGCGGCCGCACGTGCCGCATCGTCGCGCGTTTCCTCGGACAGCCGCGCGCGATAGAGGTTCGCCCAGGCGTCGAATGCGTCGCGGTCGATGAACAGGTCGCGCACGGGCGCGTCGCGGCTCGCGTCGTGCTTCGACAGTTGCGCGAGGCGGCGGAACGTCAGCGTGAAATCAGCATGGCTCGCATGCATCGTCTCGAGCAGCTTGTTCGCGAGTTCGGCATCGTTCTCGCGCTCGACCTCGAGGCCGAGCTTCGCGCGCATCGCGCGTTCGAGCGCCGGGCCGAAGCGTTCCGGAAACTTCGCGAGCACGGCCTGCGCGTCGTCCACCGCGCGCTCGGCGCGCGCATCGTCATCGGCGATGCCGTGCTGCAACCCGATCAGCGGCAGCAGCGCCTGCGCGAGGCAATAGCAGTTCCAGTGCGCGATGCGCGGCTGCATCCGGTATGCGTAGCGGCCGCTGTTGTCGGAGTGGTTGCAGATATGGTTCGCGTCGAACGCGTCGACGAAGCCGAACGGGCCGTAGTCGATCGTCACGCCGAGGATCGACATGTTGTCGGTGTTCATCACGCCGTGGCAGAAGCCGACGGCCTGCCACTGCGCGACGAGGTCGGCCGTGCGCAGTGTCGCGGCTTCGAGCAGCGCGAGGTACGGATCGTCCGCGTTTCGGCAATCCGGATAGAAACGGTCGATCACGTGATCGGCGAGCTGGCGCAGCAGGTCGGGGCGATCGTTCGAGAAGAAATGCTCGAAGTGGCCGAAGCGCACGAAGCTTTCCGACACGCGCGTGACGACGGCCGACGTCTCGATCTCCTCGCGGACCACCGGCTGGTCGGAGCCGATCACCGTCAGCGCGCGCGTGGTCGGGATGCCGAGGTGATGCATCGCTTCCGAGCACAGGAATTCGCGGATCGACGAGCGCAGCACCGCGCGGCCGTCGCCCATCCGCGAGTACGGCGTGCGGCCGCTGCCTTTCAGTTGCAGCTCGTAGCGGCGGCCATCGGTGCCGGTGCGCTCGCCGATCGTCAGCGCGCGGCCGTCGCCGAGCTGGCCGGCCCACACGCCGAACTGGTGGCCGGAATACACCGATGCGTACGGCATCGCGGTTGCGGGCCAGTCGCGTGTCGGGTTGCCGGCGAACAGTTCGGCGAAGCCGGGCTGCGCGGCGAGCGACGCAGGCAGGTCGAGCAGTTGCGCGACTTCGTCGGAAAAGCCGACGACGTACGGCGCGGCAAGCGGCGCGGCCGGCAGCCGCGTATGAAACGCGTCGCCGAGCTGGACGAACGCGCCTTCGGCGGGTGCGCCGAGCGTGGCGGCGAGGTCGGGCAAGGTGTCAGCCGGATCGGCTGCGCTTCGGGAAAACGACATGTTGAGCGCCTCTGGGTAAGCCGATATTGTAAGGCGGCGCCGCGCCGCCCGCATGGCGGCCCGCGCACCGTGCGCCGCGCCCGTCCGGGCCGCTGACGGGCGCGCGCCGGTTCGAGGCCGGTCACCGATTCGCGTCCTTCCGGGAGAACAAGACGATGGGTAAGCCGTTGCTGGGCCAGATGATGGACATGCCGTTGCTCGTGTCCTCGCTGATCGCGCATGCCGCGCGTCACGCGGGCGACACCGAGATCGTGTCGAAGCGCATCGAGGGCGATGTGCATCGCTACACGTACCGCGATTGCGAACGCCGCGCGAAGCAGCTCGCGCAGGCGCTCGCACGGCTCGGCGTCGAAACCGGCGACCGCGTCGGCACGCTGGCGTGGAACGGCTACCGGCATCTGGAGGCGTATTACGGGATCGGCGGGATGGGTGCCGTATGCCACACGATCAACCCGCGCCTCTTCCCCGAGCAGATCGCGTACATCGTCAATCACGCGGAAGACCGCTACGTCCTGTTCGACGTCAATTTCGCGCCGCTCGTCGACGCGATCGCGCCGCAATGCCCGCACGTGAAGGGCTGGGTCGCGATGACGGACGCCGCGCACCTGCCATCCTGCGCGACGCCGTTGCTCTGCTACGAAACGCTCGTCGAAGCGGAGGACGGCCGCTACGACTGGCCGCGCCTCGACGAGCAGCAGGCATCGTGGCTCTGCTACACGTCGGGCACGACCGGCAATCCGAAGGGCGTCCTGTATTCGCACCGCTCGACGGTGTTGCACGCGTACGGCGCGGCGCTGCCCGACGCGATGAACCTGTCCGCGATGGATGCGGTGCTGCCCGTCGTGCCGATGTTCCACGTCAACGCGTGGGGGCTGCCGTACTCGGTGCCGCTCACGGGCGGCAAGCTGGTGCTGCCGGGCAAGGACCTCGACGGGAAATCGCTGTACGAGCTGATGGAAGCCGAGCGCGTGACGTTCTCCGCGGGCGTGCCGACCGTGTGGCTCGGCCTGCTGAACTACATGCGCGAAGCCGGCGTGCGCTTCTCGACGCTGAACCGCACGGTGATCGGCGGCTCCGCGTGCCCGCCCGCGATGCTGCGCACGTTCGAGGACGAATACGGCGTGCGCGTGATCCATGCATGGGGGATGACCGAACTGTCGCCGCTCGGCACGCTCGCGAAGCTCAACTGGGCGCAGTCGCAGCGGCCGCTCGACGCGCAGCGCCGGCTGCTCGAGAAGCAGGGACGCGTGATCTGCGGCGTCGACATGCGCATCGTCGGCGAGGACGGCGCCGAGCTGCCGTGGGACGGCGTCGCGTTCGGCGAACTGCAGGTGCGCGGGCCGTGGGTGATCGATCACTACTTTCGCGGCGACGCGTCGCCGCTGTCGGGCGGCTGGTTTCCGACCGGCGACGTCGCGACGATCGACCCCGACGGCTTCCTGCAGATCACCGACCGCAGCAAGGACGTGATCAAGTCGGGCGGCGAGTGGATCAGCTCGATCGACATCGAGAACGTCGCGATCGCGCACCCGGGCGTGGCCGAAGCCGCGTGCATCGCATGCGCGCACCCGAAGTGGACCGAGCGCCCGCTGCTGGTCGTGGTGCCGCGCGAAGGCGCGAACCTGAGCCGCGACGCGCTGCTCGCGTTCTATGAAGGCAAGGTCGCGAAATGGTGGATCCCCGACGACGTCGTGTTCGTCGAATCGCTGCCGCATACCGCGACCGGCAAGCTGCAGAAGCTGAAGCTGCGCGAGACGTTCCGCGATTACGTGTTGCCGACGGCGGTGTGCGAGCCATAAGGAGCCGCAAGGCGCCATAAGGCCAGGCAGGCCCGGGCCGGCGACGGCCCGCGATCCGGTCGCCCGATCCGTCCCTCGGTCGGGATACAAATTCAAATTGAACGACCGTGCTTTTTCGTTGTATGCTGCCTCCGTTCGATCCGGACATGCGGCCGTTCGACCGCGCACAATGAAGCGCAGCCACCCCGGCGCGCGATGCATGGAGGCAGGCAGATGGCAGTGGATTACTCGACTCGCGACGGCGTGGCCGTCCTTACGCTCAACAATCCGCCCGTCAACGGGCTCGGCCTGTCGACCCGGCAGGGCGTCATGGACGCGCTCGATCGCGCCGCGCAGGACCCGTCGGTCACGGCCATCGTGCTGACCGGCGCGGGCCGCGCGTTCTCGGGCGGCGCCGACATCACCGAATTCAATACGCCGAAGGCGCTGCAGGAGCCGACGCTGCACACCGTGATCCGCGCGGTGGAGGCGAGCGCGAAGCCCGTCGTCGCGGCGCTGCACAGCGTCGTGATGGGCGGCGGCCTCGAGCTCGCGCTCGGCGCGCACTACCGCGTCGCGGCGCCCGGCGCGCAGGTCGCGCTGCCCGAAGTGAAGCTCGGCCTGCTGCCGGGCGCGGGCGGCACGCAGCGCCTGCCGCGCGCGGTCGGGCTCGAAACCGCACTGAACATGATCGTGTCGGGCGCGCCCGTGCCGTCCGAGCAGCTCGCGAAGAGCGGGCTGTTCGACGAGATGGCCGACGGCGACCTGCTCGACGCGGCCGTCGCGTTCGCGCGCAAAGTCGGTGCGCAGAAGGGGCCGCATCCGCGTGTGCGCGACCGCAAGATCGTCCACGAGAACGCCGCGGGCTTCATCCAGTTCGCGCGCAATTCCGCGCGGGCCGCGGCGCCGAACTTCCCCGCGCCGCACAAATGCATCGACGCGATCGAGGCCGGCGTGCTGAACGGCTTCGACAAGGGCAGCGTCGCCGAGCGCGAGGGTTTCGTCGCGCTGATGATGACGCCGGAAAGCCGCGCGCTGCGCCATGCGTTCTTCGGCGAGCGTGCGGCGAGCAAGATTCCCGACGTGCCGGCCGATACGCCGCTGCGCGAGATCCGTCGCGTCGGCGTGATCGGCGCGGGCACGATGGGCGGCGGGATCGCGATGAACTTCGTCAACGCGGGGCTGCCCGTCACGCTGCTCGAGACGAAACAGGAAGCGCTCGAGCGCGGCGTCGCGACGATCCGCAAGAACTACGACGCGCAGGTGAAGAAGGGCAAGCTCACGCAGGAGAAGCTCGACGCGCGCATGGCGCTGATCGTGCCGACGCTGTCCTACGACGACCTGAAGGATGCCGACCTGATCGTCGAGGCCGTGTTCGAGGAACTCGGCGTGAAGGAGCAGGTGTTCAGGAAGCTCGACGAAGTCGCGAAGCCGGGCGCGATCCTCGCGTCGAACACGTCGACGCTCGACGTCGACAGGATCGCGGCGTTCACGAAGCGTCCGCAGGACGTCGTCGGCATGCACTTCTTCAGCCCGGCGAACGTGATGAAGCTGCTCGAGGTCGTGCGCGGCGCGCAGACCGCGAAGGACGTGCTCGCGACCGTGATGGCCGTCGCGAAGAAGATCCGCAAGACGGCGGTCGTGTCGGGCGTGTGCGACGGCTTCATCGGCAACCGGATGATCGAGCAGTACATCCGCCAGGCGCTCTTCATGCTCGAGGAAGGCGCGCTGCCCGCGCAGGTGGATCGCGCGATCGAGAAGTTCGGTTTCGCGATGGGGCCGTTCCGGATGAGCGACCTCGCCGGCAACGACATCGGCTGGGCGATCCGCAAGCGTCGCTACGTCGAGAAGCCGGATCTCCAGTACTCGAAGATCGCCGACCGCCTGTGCGAGCAGGGCCGCTTCGGTCAGAAGACCGGCGCCGGCTGGTACGACTACGTGCCGGGCGATCGCAAGGCGAAGCCGTCGTCGCTGGTCGACGAGATGGTCGTCGCGTATTCGAAGGAGCGCGGCGTCGAGCGGCGCAAGATCGGCGACGACGAGATCGTCGAGCGGCTGGTGTTCGCGCTCGTCAACGAAGGCGCGAAGATCCTCGAAGAGAAGATCGCATCGAAGGCGTCCGACATCGACATGGTCTACCTGACCGGCTATGGCTTTCCGCTGTGGCGCGGCGGCCCGATGCTGTACGCGGACATGGTCGGCCTCTACAACGTCGAGCGCGCGATTCGCCGCTATGCGGCCGCGCCGAACGGCGACGCATGGCAGCTCGCGCCGTCGATCGTGGAGCTCGCGAAGGCCGGCCGCGGGTTCAACGGCTGACGATATCGCGCGGCGGCGCAACCGATTTCCGCAGGAGAAACGCAATGAAACGCACCGACGACGTACTGCTCGTGATCGACGTGCAATACGACTTCATGCCGGGCGGCGCGCTCGCGGTGCCGGACGGCGACGCGGTCGTGCCGGTGATCAACGCGCTCGCGCGACGCTTCGATCAGGTCGTGCTGACGCAGGACTGGCACCCGCGCGAGCACGTGTCGTTCGCGGCGAACCATCCGGGGCGCGAGCCGTTCTCGACGCTCGCGCTGCCGTACGGCGAGCAGGTGCTGTGGCCCGCGCACTGCGTGCAGGGCACCGACGGCGCGGCGCTGCATCGCGACCTCGACATCCCGCAGGCGCGGCTCGTGATCCGCAAGGGCGGCGACGCGCAGATCGACAGCTATTCCGCGTTCGTCGAGGCCGACCGCACGACCCGCACGGGGCTTGCGGGTTATCTGCGCGAACTCGGCGCGAAGCGCGTGTGGTGCTGCGGGCTCGCGACCGACTATTGCGTCGCGTGGTCGGCGCTCGATGCGCGCGCGGCCGGTTTCGAAGCCGCGGTGATCAACGACGCGTGCCGCGCGATCGACCTGAACGGGTCGCTCGCGCACGCATGGCAGCAGATGCAGGCAGCGGGCGTCGCACATGTGACGTCCGCGGGCGCGCGCCCGGCGGCGTAGCGCATTCCCCCATCCGATTCAGGACATGAAGCAGGACCGAAGGAGACTCGCATGACCGAAGCCGTAATCGTATCGACCGCACGCACGCCGCTCGCGAAATCCTGGCGCGGCGCCTTCAACATGACGCACGGCGCGACGCTCGGCGGCCATGTGGTCGCGGCCGCGCTCGAACGCGCGAAGCTCGACCCCGCGCGCGTCGAGGACGTGATCATGGGCTGCGCGAACCCCGAAGGCGCGACCGGCGCGAACATCGCGCGGCAGATCGCGCTGCGCGCGGGGCTGCCGGTGACCGTGCCGGGGATGATGGTGAACCGTTTCTGCTCGTCGGGGCTGCAGACCATCGCGCTGGCCGCGCAGCGGATCATCGCGGGCGAAGGCGACGTATATGTCGCGGGCGGTGTCGAATCGATCTCGTGCGTGCAGAACGAGATGAACCGGCACATGGTCCAGGAGGGCTGGCTGGTCGAGCACAAGCCCGAGATCTACTGGAACATGCTGCAGACGGCCGAGAACGTCGCGAAGCGCTACGGAATCTCGAAGGAGCGGCAGGACGAGTACGGCGTGCAGTCGCAACTGCGGGCCGCGGCCGCCCAGGAAGCCGGTCGTTTTCGCGACGAGATCGTGCCGATCACCGTGCTCGCGGGTATCGCCGACAAGGCGACGGGCCGCCTGTTCACGAAGGAAGTGACCGTATCGGCCGACGAAGGCATCCGTCCCGACACGACGCTCGAAGGCGTGTCGAAGATCCGTTCGGCCGTGCCGGGCGGCGTGATCACCGCCGGCAACGCGAGCCAGTTCTCGGACGGCGCGTCGGCGTGCGTCGTGATGAGCGCCGCTGCCGCGCAGCGCGAAGGGCTGCAGCCGCTGGGCGTGTTCCGCGGCTTCGCGGTGGCCGGCTGCGAACCGGACGAGATGGGCATCGGCCCCGTGTTCGCGGTGCCCAAGCTGCTGAAGCAGGCGGGGCTGAAGGTTGGCGACATCGGCCTGTGGGAACTGAACGAGGCGTTCGCGGTGCAGGTGCTGTATTGCCGCGACACGCTCGGGATTCCCGAGGATCGTCTGAACGTGAACGGCGGTGCGATCGCCGTCGGCCATCCGTACGGCGTGTCGGGCGCCCGCCTGACGGGCCATGCGCTGATCGAAGGCAAGCGCCGAGGCGTGAAATACGTGGTTGTCACGATGTGCATCGGCGGCGGGCAGGGCGCGGCGGGCCTGTTCGAAATTATCTGATTTTTGGCTGGTGGCGGCCGCGGTTTCGCTTCGGCGAGGCCAGCGGCCGCGATGCGACGCGAATCGGCGCGGCAGGATTGCCATTCGAAACGATCGGGAGGCAAAAAGCGTGCTCCCGGCAATGCCGTTTCCCCTTACTTGTCAAACGAATTGCCCCACCTATACTTGCTCTGACATTTGCCTTTCGGCACGACGGGCCGGATCGTACGTCGCGCGATATGTGCCGCGAAGGTTGAACCAACGCAGCAGACCGACCGGGGACCGAATGAGTACGACCTATGCAGCCGGGGAACCGCCGCGCGTCGTCAGCGCGGCCGCGAGGCTTTACGCGAAATGCCTGCTGGTCGGATTCGCGTTGCTGCCTGCCTATCTGATTGCCTATCTGTGGTTTTTCGGCGACCCGCGCGTCGTGTTCGAGAACCACGCGTTCCATGAAATCGCGATTGCGGCGGCGACCCTCGAGGGCGCGTTCGTCACCTACGTGACGTGGGTGTGCTACCGGTCGTCCGGCGAGCCGCTGCTGCGCTGGCTGACGCTCGGCTTTCTCGGCTTCGCGATGATCTATTCGCTGCACGGTGCATTCACCGGGATGGCGCACCACAATATCTGGTTGTTCCTGCTGTATGGGCCCGCGTCGCGGCTCGTGATGTCGATCCTGCTGCTCACGGGCCTGATGTCGTATTCGCGTCCGCCCGATCGCGTCGAGAAGCGCACGAGCGTGCGGACGTGGCTGCCGTGGATCATGTTCTTCGTGATCGTCAACGTGGCCGTTGCGTACATCGCGTATTCGCCGGTCGCGGGCGCGCTGGGCACGCGGCTGTCGATGGAGGGCGGCGCGCTCGTGTTCTCGCTGCTGAACGTCGGCGTGCTGCTCGCGCGGCGAATCCGCTCGCCGCTGATGGTGATCTACGGCATGTCGATCATGGCGTTCGCGCTGTCGTCGCTCGCATTCATTCTCGGCAAGCCGTGGAACCACATGTGGTGGCTCGCGCATGCGATCTTCGCGGGCGGCTTCTTCCTGCTCAGCTACGGCGTCGTGCAGGCGCTGCAGACGACGCGCTCGTTCTCGGCGATCTACAGCCAGGAAGACCTGATGAGCCGGCTGTCGGAGTCGATGGCGCGCGCCGAGAGCGCGCTGCAGGAACTGCGGCGCACGAACCAGAAGCTCGAGTACATGGCCGCGACCGATCCGATGACGGGCGCATCGAATCGCCGGCAGTTCATCGCGCAGGTCGAGCGCGAGATGGTGCGGGCCGAGCGCGACGGCACGCCGTTTTGCCTGCTCGCGCTCGATCTCGACAATTTCAAGAACATCAACGATGCGTACGGGCACCAGATCGGCGACGAGGTGCTGCGCGGCGTCGTACGCCAGTGCCTCGAGGCGATCCGGCCGGCGGGCGGCCTCGCGCGAGTCGGCGGCGAGGAGTTCATGGCGCTGCTGCCGGAGATGCCGCTCGAGGGCGCGCGGATGACGGCCGAGCGCGTGCGCTCGTCGATCGCGAGTGCGCCGTTCGGGCTGGACTTCAAGCGCGTGCAGGTGACGGTCAGCGTCGGCGTCGCGCAATACGGGGTCGACGGCAGTACGGTCGATGCGCTGCTGCGCGTGGTCGACGAGCGGCTGTACCAGGCGAAGCGGGAAGGGCGGAACCGGGTCGTGTCGCGGTAACGCCCGGGCGAGCGGGGCGAGTCGCGCACGGCTCGTCGAAATCGGCCGCCTACGACGCGAGCAGCGGCGGAATCGCCGCCAGCACCGCATCGATCGCCACCCTCAGCTTGCGCGGCAGGAACCGCGTCGCGGGCCACACCACATGCATCGGCGTGCCGGCCGACGGCACGTGTTCCAGCACGCGCACCAGCGCCCCCGTGCGATGCGCTATCGCGACGCGACGGCCGCCGCGTTGCCGGTCGGCTGCGTGTCCTGCATCCGCTGCGACGCCTGCCACCAGTACTTGCCCGCGCGCTGCTGCGGATCGCGGATCGCGAGATACGTCGTACTCCAGAGCTGCGCCGCGTTGGCTTCGGTCGCGTCCGCGCTGCGCGTGCCGAATGCATCGGTCCGGTACTGGCCGTTCACATAGGACCATGTCCACATCTCCGACGTGCGCATGTCGCGCCCGTTCGAGATCACCTGCCAGATCGTCTGCCGCGCCTGCGCGAGCAACGCACGGGTTGCGGCCGACAGGTCCTGGCGCGCGAGCTGGCGATCGAGCCCGGCCACCCACATCGCCTGCTGCCACGACCAGATCACCGTGCCGTGGTATGCGGAGCTCGTGAACTTCGGCCACAGCGACTGGTTCGCATACGCCGGGTTCGCGATCAGCATCCCGGCATCGGTTACGAGCCCGGTCGGGAACGGCCGCGTGACGTCGGCGACGATCCGCTGGAGTTCATCGTCCGGCGGCGTGCCGAACAGCAGTGCGAAGCCGCCGTCGGAATTCATCACCGGAACCGGGTTGCCCTGCTGATCGAGCGACAGCGCGTAGAACGACAGCGGTGCGCTCGGCGCGGCACCGGCCGGCACGCCGGCGGACGGCGCATAGGCGGACACGTCGGTGGCTGCCTGCGCGGCCGGCACGCTGACCTGGAACAGCGGCGGCGCCAACGTTTCCCACGCGGCGGCCTGGTTCGCCGTGTTGGCGAGCGTCGCGCGCTGCCCGGCATCCAGGTACGGATCGAGCAGGCCGCGCGCGAGGAACGCATTCGCCGCGCGCAACGCGGCCGGCACGAGCACCGCGTTCACGTCGTACGGGTAGACGCCGCCGCCGAGCCCGTCGGTGCTGTCGCGCCAGTTGCCGACGATCTCTCCGGGCCGCAGGTGGATCAGGTTCGCGACCGACGGCTGCTGCGCGAACGGCTGCGCGGTCGTCGCGACGTGCAGCAAGTTGACGACCAGGCGGCTGCCGTTGGTCTGCCCGTCGCTGCCGCGCTGCGCCAGATAGGTGGCCGCGCGGGCCTGGCCGCGAGTATCGTCGATCAGCCACGCGGCCGCGATCGGCGCGAGCAGGTAGTCGCTGTCGATCATCTTGTAGTCGTAGGTCGGCGTCGGATCGTTCGGCCGCCCGTTCTTCTGGTTGTCGACCAGCGCGAATTCGCCGATGCCTTCCTCATGCGCGACCTTGCCGTCCACCGACAGGCGGTTCAGCACCGACGACAAACCGGCCTCGATCGCCGCCGGTTCGAGCACGGGCATCAGCATGCGGACCGAGATCAGCGTGTCGCGGCCGAAGTACGTGTCGTACTGCCACGAGCCGGCCAGCAGCTTGTCGTGGAAGCTCAGGAATTCGAGCACGTTCTGGCTGACCGGATCGGGGTTCACGGACGGCGCGAGCAAATCGGCGCGCGTGATCGGCGACAGCGGCGTTTCGCCCGACAGCGCGTCGACATGCAGCTTCAGCGTGTGCGAGCCTGCCGGTGCGCGCAGCACGAGCTTGCCGCCCGCTGCCGGCGCGATGCTGCCGCCGTCGCGCAGCGTGATGCGCAGCGCATAGCCGGGCGCGCCGTCGATCCGGTCGCGCTGCCATTGCGCTGCGCTGCCCTGGATCGTCGGCGCCGTGACGATCTGCTGCGGAATCGTTGCGCCGCCGTTGAAGTCGCGCAGGAAGCGCACGTTGCTGAGCACGCCCTGGCGGATCGTCAGCGTGTCGGTGTCCACCGACACGTCGGCGCCGATGCCGTACAGCGGGCGGCCGTGCGTGTCGGGGGCCGATAGCGCGGACGGTTGCGTGTCGAGGCTCCAGTTCACCGGCTGTGCGGTGTCGTCGAACCACAGCCCAGTGCCGCTGTTGCCGGCGGGGAAGACCACGAGCAGGCGTGGTTTCGTCGACGAGCGCGCCAGCAGGTGCGCGGCGACCTTGTCCTGCCGGTAGAACGCATTGATCTGGCCACCGGTGTCCATGCGGAACGACAACGCGGCGTTGTGCGACGGTGCGTCGCTCGACCGGATGTCGTCGTCGTTACAGGCCGCGAGCAGGCCGGCGCAGACGAACCCGAGACACAGCGACTTCGCAAGGCGATGCATGTTGATGTCCCTCCTGATGACTGGCGATTTTTATCGGAATGGCCGAATGAACGGATCTTCAGTCCGTTTCGTTCAGTGCTGCGGGCATTCGGGCGAATCCCTGGAATTAATCGAGATGTGATGCTTCTACGACGAGCGAATTGCGCGGAAAATAAGCAAATGATCGATCAGTGTCGAAAACGGAAATGGCAGAGGGCGTCGCCCCGGCGCGGCACGGGAAAAGGCTCAGGGGTGGCCTTCGCGCGAGCGAATGGCGACTCGTATCCGGCGGAAGAAAATGAAACGTAAGCCGTCGTAGGGGATTCTAAATTTACGGGAAAGTTGAAGTCAATAACGTTTTCGCGATTTTCCAATATTCGATTGAAAAAGGCGATCGCAATTATTACCCGTTGAGTCGGTAAAATATGCGATTTAATGAAAATGAATAGTGGAATCCGGATATCCGGTGGGCGAAACAATTGACAATGACGTTTCAATTCGGCGATTGATGCCGGACAGGAATTGAATCGCCGCATTTGTGCCGACTGTTGTCGGGCAATGCCGGAATGCGCGGAAACGGAGCGTGCGACGCATGAGCAATCCGCGTTCCTGCGATGCAGCGGAAGGCGTGCGCCGTTCCCGGCTCCAAAGCGCGATCCGGATGACAGACTCCGTGATCGGCACCGGTTCGGTGCCGCGAACCGTGCGATCGTTCCATCGGTGCCGCCAAGTTTGGTAGGCGGTGCCTGCCGCCGTTTGCGCGCATCGCGCCGTCGAGTGCCGATGCGGTGAAAAAGTGCGTACCTTCCGTGCATCGCTCGCGAAGCTGGTGCCAGTGTTGTATTCGATCGCGTAGATCCACGCTCCCGGAGACGGTTGTGCGATCCGAGTGTGAGCGAGCGGCCTCTTGATCCGACCGGTTCGCTCGGGGCCGCGCAGGGTCTCGACGGGCTCGCAGGCACCGTTTTCATCCGGCTCGGTGACAGGCCACGATTTCCCGGCGGGCTTCGTATCAAGTAGATCGCTGTCGTGTGGCACGTGACCGAGCAGGAGCGTCCGCTGTTCGAGATCGAGCAGGCCGAGCGCTACGAAGGCGACGCGTACGAGAACAAGATCGCCAAGGCCCTGGAATTCGTGACACGCACGACGATGGAAGAGATTCTGGCCGACATTCTGAAGCTCGACACGTCGAAATGGTCGCTGCCGGAACAGCGTCGCATCGGCAAGGCGCTGAAATCGCTCGGGTGGGTGCGCAAGCGCGAGTCGAGCGGTTCGCGCGGGTGGTACTACGTGCGCGAGGATCAGGAACCGGAAGTCGAGCGTGAACTGGTCGCGGCGGGCGATGACGACAGTCCGCTGTGATGGCATGGCGCGCTGTGGACGTCCCGTGTCCCAATGTCCCAAGGCGCGGTCTCGGGCGCGGTGCGGGGGCGCGACATGCGCGACGTGAGCGGCGCATGTCGCGTATGTCGCTGGCGCACACCCCTGCAAGTCTTTTCCCTTGGGACATTGAGACATTAGGACGAGTAGGAGAGAGTCGTGATCGATTTGATGGATCGGGCAGGCATCGCAATGAGCGTTCGTGGTTAGTTCACCGACTCGATTGCCGAGCCTAAAGTAACTTTGGGCGCACTCGCTTTTGCGAACGATCTCGGTCGGTTGCTTGGTCCGGATCAACGCTGGGCAAGAGGCGAAGCCGGCGACGATCCGCAAAGCGACGTTGCTGTTTGCGCAGATGATCCGCTTGTCGGGTCGTTTCAAGCGCAGTCGGTTCACGGGCCTGAAGCGTGACGAGCGACGCGATCAGCGTGCAGGACATGAAGTCGAGCGCTTCGCGTTGCGCTTGCTCGACGAATGGATCAACGATCAGTGCGTGCGATGCGAAGGGCGCGGCATCGTACGGCGAGACGGCCGCTACATTTGTCTGGATTGCGCCGGCCCGGGCAAGCGGCCGATTGACGAACAGCGCGTGCGCAAGCGATCGACGTCCCGCTCGATGAATATCGTCGGCACTGGTCTCGTCGTTTTCATGACATGCACGCACTGCCCGATCACGTGAACGGATCGGTATCCGACACAATGCGCCGACAATTGCGAGAATGAAACGTCTTCCATTCCAAGAGCGGATCGCGTAAACGTTAGAGATCCTTTACCGCGTCACTGGATATTCGCTGGCAACGCGCGTTAGTCGTGCAAACCTCTCGGGACATAAGAACACATAGTGGAGCCCGTTAGGTCGTGTGGGGGGGCGTTCGTCCCTACGAAATGGATATAGAAGCCCTGAGTGCGTAAGCCCTCAGGGCTGTTTGTTGTGCTTCGAACTGCACCTCGCGCCGATCCGTTGGCAGCGAGGCGCTTTCATTTCGAGTCCTGACGCTGACGCGCGACTCGGGCGTAGGAACGTCTGCAGCGGCCCTCTTACTGTGAGCTAACTGGTGTGAAAATATCTTGCCCTACATTGACGTGTTTCCACGGAAACTGAGCGAAAGCGTTTGCGTAATAGTAAAGCGCCGTGATCGTCGGTGCACCGTTCGTCACTTGGCAAAGTCCTGACCATGTTGTAATGCTATTGTAGTTAACCGAGTTATTGTTCCAATTTACGGAAAATGTAACCAACGTGACTTGATCAAGTCCGGGGCTTGAAGACTGTGCCGCGTAATACCAGCCGGAAAGTGAAAAGGTCTGTCCGCCAGTTCCAGAAGGTGAGATATACGTTCCGGTAATGGCGCCACTGCTCGCGATGGAGGAGATCTTCATTGTTGAGCCCAACTCGTTGCGCCACGTGCCGACTGGATTTTGGCAAGTTGCCGTGTTGGCCCATGAAGGTGATGCGACGGTCCCCAAAATAGCGAGTGATACGAGAGTTTTCTTCATTTCGGTTCCTTCCGTTCTACTGTGCGGATCCCGCGTATCGGCTCAACCACTCACTGGCGAACCTCACCCCAATCCGGCACGAATTTTGTGCGAGCTCGACTGATGATGTCTGCTAGCAGCAATCATCCTTTGATGAGATTTGATCGAGTGGGCGATGTGTTTGTCCGGTCGTTTTCATTCAGCAACTACACTGGCGACGATTTGAGTATTTCGTGAAATGACTCTTGAGGTGACCAATCGGAGCGGATTATTAGATAAAACAGAATGTCCTTATAGAAGATTTCATATTTTTCACGAGAGATTGTCCTGCGATTAAGGATAGTCAAGATGTATGTCGAAATCCTCCAGAAATTATAGGGCGGGATTAAATTAAGGATGAGTTTCAGTCCGTTTCGGTATGCTTGACTTAATTTCTGAAAATGCAATAAACGTCGTTTTGTAAGCCCAAGTCGGTGCCCACGAGTGCGGGTGCGCGGGTTGGCAAAGTGCCCGTTTTTAAGGAATGGGGATCCTACAGGCACTCAGCTCGCGGGGGCTGACGGCGGGGTATTCGCCGATCGCGAATAGATTCTCCTTCCCGGCAATCCTGTATCGGTATCGCCCGAGCTTGGAGCCGGACGGACGCACCTCAAGATACAGTCCATTGGCGTCGGTAAGTTTGGTAGGCTTGTCGCCTGCCTTCGCTTGTCGGATCTTGACGTCGGTAAGTGGCACGGTAAAAAAGAGGGTATCGTCTTTGGAAGGTTGGAGTGATACCCCCTTTCTTACCCGCTTTTTTCTCGGCTGGGCGCGATTTCTGGCGAACGCGAGCGAACAGCGAAAGGGCATAGGAAGCCCGACTGGTAAGGGTTACAGGCGAATCACTGAACCAACACGAACTGGAGCGAACGAAGTGATCAGACATATCGTCATGTGGAAGTTGAAGGAATCCGCGGAAGGCGCGACGCGCGCGCAGAACGCGCTGAAGCTGAAGGAAAAGCTCGAAGGCTGCCGCGACCTCGTGCCGGGCATCCTGCAGATCGACGTCGGCGTGGCGACGCCGGGCCTCGATGCGACCTCCGACATCGTGCTCGTGTCCGATTTCGCGGACAAGGCCGCGCTCGACGCCTACCAGGTGCACCCGGTTCACCTGGAAGTGAAGAAATTCGTCGTCGCGGTGGCCGAATCGCGCGAGTGCGTCGACTACGTCGTCGACAGCGCACGATGAGCGACGCGGCATCCCCGGCGGACGGCCCGTCGATCGAAAGCCCGTTCGTCGACCTGCTCGGCGTGCAGCTCGTGTCCGCGAAGGACGGCGCGAGCGAGATCGTGCTGCCGCTCGAAGAGCGGCACATGAACACGTGGGGCATCGCACACGGCGGCGTGACGATGACGCTCGCGGACATCGCGCTCGCGATGGCGGCGCGCAGCCTGACCGACGACGGCGTCGGCGTCGTCACGGTCGAGATGAAGGTGAACTTCATGCAGCCTGGGCGCGGCGAATTGCGCGCGTACGGGCGCGTGATGCATCGTTCGACGACGATGGCCTACTGCGAAGGCGAAGTGCGCGACAGCGACGGCAACTTCGTCGCGAAGGCGCTCGGTACGTTCAAGTACATGCGGCGGCTCGCGGTGGGCCGCGACATCAAGCGGCAACGCTCGCGCACGGCGCCGGACGCGCAGCCCGGCCCGAGCGACGCGTAAGCGCCCCGACGCACGGCCCTGCCTCTTCACAGGCAGGGCCGTTTTGTTTTGCGGTGCGAGATTGCGTGAAGGACGCGCTTCACAGGACACCGAAGGGCCGGTACTTCGACACGCGGCGCGCGTAGCGCTGGCCCGACGCGGGCATGGCATCATGTGACGCTTGTCCGTTCACGGCGCCGCGCAGGCGCCGTCTTCACCGATGCCGCTGAATCCGAAGATCGCCCAGGTGCTCGACATGATCGAGCGCGCGAAACGTCCGTCCTATCACCATCAGACGCCGCAACAGGCGCGCGCCGCGTACGAGAAGAGCGCGCCGATCCTCGACGTCGCGCCGGCGCCGATGCATTCGGTCGAGGAATGCGTCGTGCCGACGCGCGACGGCCGCACGATCGGCGCACGGCTGTACCAGCCGGTCGAGCCGAGCCTCGCGGAGCCGCTGCCCGCGCTCGTCTACTACCACGGCGGCGGCTTCACGGTCGGCAGCGTCGACACGCACGATGCGCTGTGCCGGATGTTCGCGCACGGCGCGCAATGTGCGGTGCTGTCGGTCGGCTACCGGCTCGCGCCCGAGCACCGGTTTCCGACCGCGGTGAACGATGCCGACGACGCGTTGCGCTGGCTGCATCGCGAGGCCGCCGCGTTCGGCATCGACGCCGCGCGGCTGGCGGTCGGCGGCGACAGCGCGGGCGGCACGCTCGCGACCGTCTGCGCGGTGCTCGCGCGTGACGCAGGCATTCGCCTGGCGCTTCAAATGCTGATCTATCCGGGCGTGACGGGCTACCAGGGCACCGAATCGCACGCACGGCTCGCGAACGGCTACCTGCTGTCGCAGGACACGATCCAGTGGTTCTTCACGCAATACGTGCGCGATCCGGCCGACCGCGACGACTGGCGCTTCGCGCCGCTCGACGGCACGCGCGACGCGCCGTCGTTCGCGGGCGTCGCGCCGGCCTGGATCGCGACGGCCGAATACGATCCGCTGAGCGACGAGGGCGCCGCATACGCGGACAAGCTGCGCGCGGCCGGCAACGCGGTTACGCTGGTCTGCTATCCGGGGATGATCCACGAATTCTTCAAGATGGGCGGCTACGTGCCCGAGGTACGGGCCGCGCATGCCGATGCGGCCGCGGCGCTGAAGGCCGCATTCGACGACGTTTGACGGCAGGCGTTTGACGGCGTGTGCGCCGCATGGAGGGCTGCGATGACGGACGGCGTAGTGGAAACGGGTGACTGGACGCTACTGGGTGGCGACGCCGCGCGGATTCGCGACGCGGTATTCGTGCGCGAGCAGCAGATTCCGCCGGAATGGGAGCTCGACGACGACGATCCGCTATCGCTCCATGCGGTCGCGTACAGGATCGATGTGGCGACGGGAATACGCCGCGCGGTCGCGACGGGGAGGCTGCTGCCGTCCGGCACGATCGGCCGCGTCGCCGTGCTGGCCGACGCGCGCGGGCAGGGCGTCGGGTCGGCCGTGCTGCACGCGCTGCTGGCTGCCGCGCGGCGCCGCGGCGAAACCGTCGTGCGGCTCTACGCGCAGGATTCGGCGGTGTCGTTCTATGTGCGGCACGGCTTCGCGGCGGTCGGCGAACCGTTCGTCGAAGCTGGCGTGCCGCACGTCGAGATGGCGCGCGCGCCGTAGCGCGGGCAATGCGCGTTCAGCGCGGCCGCGTTGCGTCGACGTCGAACGTGAACGTGCGCTCGAACGCACCCGGGCGGACGGTGCGGTGCGAACCGTCGTCGTCGCAGCGCTCCTTGATCTCGACCGTCAGCCGCACGCCTTCCTTCATCGTGACGCGCAGCGCGGTCGTGCCGCGCGTGCCGTACTCGGGCGTCTCGATGAACGCTGCCGACAGCGCGCGCTCGCGCTCGATCGGAATGCCCGTATGCGGCAGCGCGTCGTCGTCCGCGACATGCGGGTCGCGCATCAGATCGATCAGTTCGTCGAGCGACGGGGTCGGATTGTCGGTGAGCAGCGTGCCGAGCTCCGCGCGCTTGCGCACCACTTTCGGCCAGGGCGTATCGAGCCGCGCATTCGACAGCGCATGCACGCCGGGCGCGATCGCGACGGGCGCGGCGACACTGCTTTCGCCGTCGGGCGCTCGGTTGCAGAACCACGCGAGTTCGCGCCGCGTCCAGTCGCCGACGAGCAGGTTGAAGCCGTTGTACACGGCCGCATGCTCGGCAAGCTGCCCGAGATAGTCGAGCGGCGCGACGGACGAGCCGCGAAGGAAATCGGACACGAGCTTGCCGCGGGTGGGCGCGCCCGCGCGGATGTCGAACGGCGCGCGGTAGTTCGTCAGCGCCGCGAAGCGGCCGTCGCGCGATACGCCGAGCCACGTGCCGCCGGCTTCGAGATCGCGGCCGGCCAGCACGCCCGGTACATCCTCCCACCAGGTGAGCGGCGCGCTCGTGCGGCGAAAGAACTCGTCGCGGTTGGCGGTGAGGGTAAAGACGGGACCGGCGGCGGCATCAGGCTGCCAGTCGAAGGCAATCAGACACATCGGGCGAATCTCTCGCAGGAAACATCGGGCGCCGGCTGCGACTCGCGAGCCGGCGCCCGAACGGGTTGTCAGTGCGTCACGCTTCCGTCGGCCACGCGTACGGAAGCGCGTCGAACGCGAGCGCCGGGCCGTCGGCCGAACCGACGTGCACGGTGCCGTTGTCGAGCGCGGCGAGCTTGATCTCGACGAGCGCGTCGACGCCGCCCGCGGGCGCGGCCGCCGCGTTGACGATCATCCCGCACGGCTGGCCGGGATCGTCGCTGTGGAACAGCTCGACGCCGGCATGCACGGTATCGGTCTCGCCGGCGACATGCGCGAGCGCGGTGCGGCGCTTGATGGTGCCGCGGTACTGGCTGCGCGCGACGATTTCCTGGCCCGGGTAGCACCCCTTGCGGAAGTTGACGGCGCCGATCACGTCGAAGTTGACCATCTGCGGCACGAACTGTTCGACGGCCGGCTGCGTGATGCGCGGCTCGCCCGCGCGAATGTCGAGCCAGTCCCACACGGCCGGCGACACGACCGGCAGCGTGCCGGCGAGCGCGGCGATGCGTGCGTCGACTTCCGCGCGCTGGCCGATCCACAGATAGCGCTTGCGGCCGGCCGCATCGGGCACACGAATCAGCGTGCCGGCCGGCCCGTCGACCTTCACGTGCACGCCGTCGGGCAGCGCATCGAAGATGCCCGCCAGCGCTTCGCGCACGTCGCCCGCGAAGCCGACCACCGCGAGCGCGTCGCTCGCATCCGTGAGCTTCGCCTTCGCGCGCAGCACGAACATCGACAGCCGCTTCTGCACGGCGGGCTGCAAGTCCTTCGAAACCAGCAGGCGCACATCGTGGCCGGCACGCCACGCGAGGAACGACCCGAGGAGGCGCCCCTTCGGCGAGCAATAGCCGGACAGCCGTGCGCTCGCGGCATCGAGATGCTCGATGTCGTTGGTCAGCTGGCTGTGCAGGAACGTCGCGGCGTCGTCGCCGGCCACGTCGATCACGCCGAACTGCGGCAGCGGCATGCAGGCGCCCGGCGCATCGAAATCGGCGGCGGACGGGCGGGGGAATACGGGGAGCGAGGCGGATGCGGCCTGGGCAGCCGGTGAAGCGAACGGTGAGCTCATGGAATGAGGGAACAGTCAACCCTGACTTTGACGGAGGCGAGCAAGTATTATATGGGTCTTACCTGAGTCACGTTTCCATGTCCCTACTGAAGAAATGCGCCGCGACGATCGCGGCGCTGGCCGTCGTTGTGGCCGCTGCCGGCGCGGGCGGCGGATATTACTGGGCGACCCGGCCGCTGCTGCTGGGTTCGGCATCGCTCGACGTCACGATCAAGCCGCGCAGCAGCGTGAAGAGCGTCGCGCTGCAGCTCAAGCGCGGCGGCGTGCCGGTCGAGCCGTTCGGTTTCGTCGCGATGACGCGCGTGCTCGGGCTGTCGAGCCGGCTCAAGTCCGGCAACTACGAATTCAAGACGGGCATCACGCCTTACGAAGTCCTGCAGAAGATCGCGCGCGGCGACGTGAACGAATACGTCGCGACGGTGATCGAAGGCTGGACCTTCAAGCGGATGCGCGCGGAACTCGACGGGAACCCCGATCTTGCGCACACCACGGCCGGCATGAGCGACGCCGAGCTGCTGCGCGCGATCGGCGCGTCGGATAGCACCGTGCAGCGCGGCAGCGGCGAAGGGCTGTTCTTCCCGGATACCTACCTGTTCGACAAGGGCACGAGCGACCTGAACATCTATCGGCGCGCGTACCACCTGATGCAGATGCGCCTCGACGAGGCCTGGGCCGCGCGCGTGCCGGGGCTGCCGTACAAGTCGCCTTACGAAATGCTGACGATCGCATCGATCGTCGAGAAGGAAACGGGCCACGCGGCCGACCGCGCGTTCGTCGCGGCCGTGTTCGCGAACCGGCTGCGCATCGGCATGCCGCTGCAGACTGATCCGTCGGTGATCTACGGGCTCGGCGACGCGTACGACGGCCGCTTGCGCAAGCGCGACCTGCAGGCCGACACTCCTTACAATACCTACACGCGACGCGGCCTGCCGCCGACGCCGATCGCGTTGCCGGGCGTCGCGGCACTGCAGGCGGCGATCAATCCGGCGCAGACGAGCGCGCTCTATTTCGTCGCAAAGGGCGACGGCACGAGCGTGTTCTCGGACACGCTCGGCGACCACAACAAGGCCGTGGACAAGTACATACGAGGGCAATAATGGCGAGCGGTAAATTCATTACGTTCGAAGGCATCGACGGGGCGGGGAAGACCACCCACCTGCAATGGTTCTGCGAACGCCTCCAGGGCAAGCTGGCCGCGGCCGGCCGGCAGGTCGTCGTCACCCGCGAGCCGGGCGGCACGCAGCTCGGCGAGAAACTGCGCGAGATCCTGCTTAACCAGCCGATGGATCTCGAGACGGAAGCGCTGCTGATGTTCGCCGCGCGCCGCGAGCATCTTGCGCTCGTGATCGAGCCGGCGCTCGCGCGTGGCGACTGGGTCGTGTCCGATCGCTTCACAGACGCGACGTTCGCGTACCAGGGCGGCGGCCGCGGGCTGCCGCGCGACAAGCTCGAGACGCTCGAGCGCTGGGTGCAGGGCGGTTTCCAGCCCGACCTCACGGTGCTGTTCGACGTCGCGCCGCAGGTCGCGAGCGAGCGCCGCGGCGCGGCGCGCACGCCCGACAAGTTCGAAAGCGAGTCCGACGCGTTCTTCACGCGCACGCGCGGCGAATACCTGCGGCGCGCGGAAGAGGCGCCGCACCGCTTCGCGATCGTCGACGCGACGCAGTCGATTCCCGAGATCCGCCGGCAGCTCGAACGCGTGCTCGCCGCGCTGTAACCCGCAAGGAACGCACCACATGATCTATCCGTGGCAGACCGACGACTGGAACCGCCTGCAGCAACTGCGCGCGCAATGGCCGCATGCGCTGCTGCTGCACGGCCAGGCCGGGATCGGCAAGCTGCAGTTCGCGCAGCATCTCGCGCAGGGCTTCCTGTGCGAATCGCCGCTGCCGAACGGCGAGCCGTGCGGCACCTGCGCGGCCTGCACCTGGTTCTCGCAGGGCAACCACCCGGACTACCGGATCGTGCTGCCCGAGGTGCTGGCCGGCGAAGCGCCGGGCGCCGCGGACGACGCGAAGCCGGCCGACGCGGACGAGGGCGGCAAGAAGACGCGCGCGCCGAGCAAGGAAATCAAGATCGAGCAGGTGCGCGCGCTGCTCGACTTCTGCGGGGTCGGTTCGCACCGCGGCGGCGCGCGCGTCGTCGTGCTGTATCCGGCCGAGGCGCTCAACGTCGCCGCATCGAATGCGCTGCTGAAAACGCTGGAGGAGCCGCCGTCCGGCGTCGTGTTCCTGCTCGTGTCGGCACGCATCGACCGCCTGTTGCCGACGATCATCAGCCGCTGCCGGCAGTGGCCGATGACCGTGCCGGCGCCCGACGCGGCCGCGGCCTGGCTCGCGGCGCAGGGCGTCGACCATGCGAGCGCGCTGCTCGCCGAAGCCGGCGGCGCGCCGCTCGCCGCGCTGGCGCTCGCGAGCGACGAGAACCGCCCGCTGCGCGACTACACGCTCGGGCAGCTCGCGGCCGGTGCGGCATGCGACCCGTTCGCATGCGGCGAGACGCTGCAGAAGCTGCCGGTGCCGCTGGTGCTCGGCTGGCTGCAGCGCTGGCTGTACGATCTGCTCGCGCAGCGGATGGCGGGCGCGCCGCGCTACTTCCCGATGCACGCGGCGGCGCTCGCGCGCTGCGCGGAATCGGTCGACGCGAACGCGTTCGCGCGCTTCATGAAGGCCGTGACGCGGCAGCGGACGGTCGAGAACCATCCGCTGAACGCGCGGCTCGTATTCGAGGAATTGTTTCTCGGATATCGGGAAATGTTTGCGTGACCCGGCATTGTTTCTGATGGGTTGCGAAACGATGTTCGGCTTACTCGGCGACGCGACCGCGGCCGGCCGGCCCGCGAACGCTGCCCGCTGCCGCACGCCGGCGAGCGCATGAGCGCCCGCCTTACGTATTCAGGAAACACGATGTTCGTCGACTCTCACTGCCACATCAATTTCAAGGGCCTGGCCGATCGCCTGCCGGCCGTTCTCGAGAACATGCGCGAGCACGACGTCACGCACGCGCTGTGCGTGTCCGTCGATTTCGAGACGCTGCCCGAGGTCCTCGCGATCGCGGACGCGTACGACAACGTCTACGCGTCGGTCGGCGTGCATCCCGATCACGAGGACGCGCGCGAGCCGACGCTCGCGGAACTCGTCGAGCTGGCCGCGCACCCGAAGGTCGTCGCGATCGGCGAAACGGGCCTCGACTACTACCGTCTCGAGGGCCGCTCGATCGCCGACATGGAATGGCAGCGCGAACGCTTTCGCACGCACATCCGCGCGGCGACCGCGACGATGAAGCCGCTGATCGTCCATACGCGGTCATCGTCGGACGACACGCTGCGGATCATGGCCGAGGAGCGTGCAGACGTGCCGGGCGGCGTGATGCACTGCTTCACCGAGCCGTGGCCCGTCGCCGAGCAGGCGCTTGCGCAGAACTTCCATATCTCGCTGTCGGGCATCGTCACGTTCAAGAACGCGACCGACGTGCAGGACGTCGCGCGGCGCGTGCCGCTCGACCGGCTGCTGATCGAGACCGACTCGCCGTACCTCGCGCCGGTGCCGTATCGCGGCAAGCCGAATGAACCTGCGTACGTCAGCCATGTCGGACGCTTTATCGCATCCGAGCGCGGGATCGCCGTCGAGGCGCTGGCCGATGCGACGACACAGAACTTTTTCCGGCTGTTCAAGATCGCCCGCTAACGACGCGCGCGCAGCCGACAACCCAGGGAAGGAGCCCACAACAATGACGAAGCCGACCAACCATCCGACCAAACGCGCACTCGTTGCCGCCGCGCTGATCGCGAGCGGCCTGTTCGCAGCAGCCGGCGCGCATGCCGAGTCGCTCGACGCGATCGTCAAGGCCGTCAAGTTCGACGACATCGCCGACATCGGCAAGCAGCTCAAGAACGGCCTCGATCCGAACACGCTCGCGCCGAACGGCGACCCGCTGCTGGTGATCGCCGCGCGCGAGAAATCCGACAAGGTCGCGGCGGCGATCGCCACGACGCCGAACGTCGACCTCGAGAAGGAAGACAAGGCGGGCGAGAACGCGCTGATGCTCGCATCGCTGAACGGCGATGTCGGCCTCGTCAAGCTGCTGATCGACAAGGGCGCGGAAGTCAGCAAGAAGGGCTGGGCGCCGCTGCACTACGCGGCGACCAACGGCCAGGACGCGGTCGTCAAGGTGCTGCTCGACCATGACGCGTATATCGACACGGCTTCGCCGAACGGCACCACGCCGCTGATGATGGCCGCGCGCGGCAACCATGCGTCGACGGTCACGCTGCTGCTCGACCAGGGGGCCGATCCGCAGGTGAAGAACCAGCTCGGCATCACCGCGCTCGAGTTCGCGAAGCATTACAAGGCGCCGGACGCGATCGACATCCTGAGCAAGCGTACGGTGCGTATCGGCGCGTCGGCGCCGGCAGATGCGCAAAAGAGTGCAAAATGACGGTTTTCGGTGCACCGGCCAGGGCGGCGGTGCGCACCCGGCCGGGCGGATTCCGGCCGGAGAAGGGTGTCCGGCGCCGCGCCGGCCAACGCAGCAGGCGGTCTCGGGCCGCATTGACATAAGGAACACCATGTTGCGCGCAATGTTTTGTGCCGCGGCGTTTGCCGTGCCGTTGTCGGCGGCGGCTTTCACGGGCGCGGATCTCGACCGGCTGTGCGCGAAGACGGACGTCAAGTCGCGGGCGTCGTGCGCGGCCTACATCGAAGGCGCTGCCGATGGCGTCTACAACACCATCGACGCGATCGGCGGCACCACGGGGCCGCGTGTCGGCCAGTATTTCTGCCTGCCGCCCGACATCCGGGCGCAGCAGATGACCGATGCGGTGCGCAAGTACATCGCTGAAAATCCGAAGCTGGCCGACTACAACGCGAGCACCGCGGTGTCGCTCGGTCTCGGCAAGGCGTTTCCCTGCAGGGGCGGCAACTGATCTGACGCCGTGTCCGGGCGCGTGCCGGTGCGTGCGCTACCCGGACGTCGCCGACGCATCCAGGACGAGGCGTGCGCGCCTCATAACCGAAGCATCCCGGGCGCCGATGATTTCAATCGAGGAACTGCAGCGCATCGCCGATGCGCCGCTGCATTCGTGGCTCGGCACGCTGGCCGTGTCGGTCATCGTCGTGCTGGTCGTCGCGATCGTGCACCGTCTCGGCGCACGCATCGTCAAGCGCATCGCGCAGCCGTATCCGCTGATGAGCGCGATCCTGCGCTACATCGACAAGCCGTCGCTCGTCGTGCTCGCGCTGCTGGCGCTCGAATTCCTGTGGGTCCAGGCCGACGACGGCATGTCGTTCGTGGGCGGCATGCGCACCGCGGCAGCGGTCGGCTCCATCGTGTCGCTCACGTGGCTGCTGGTGCGGCTCGCGGCGGGCGTCGGCGACGCGATCATCCAGGCGCATCCGCTCGATACGGCCGACAACCTCCAGGCGCGGCGCATCCATACGCAGGCCAAGGTGCTCGTGCGGACCGTGATGGTGCTGATCGTGATCATCGGCAGCGGCGCCGCGCTGATGACGTTCCCGAACGTGCGCCAGGTGGGCGCGAGCCTGCTGGCGTCGGCCGGCGTCGCGGGCCTGGTCGCCGGTATCGCTGCGCGGCCGGTGCTCGGCAACCTGATTGCCGGGCTGCAGATCGCGCTCACGCAGCCGATTCGGCTCGACGACGTGGTCGTGATCCAGGGCGAGTGGGGGCGCATCGAGGAAATCACCGGCTCGTTCGTGTCGGTGCGGTTGTGGGACCAGCGGCGCCTCGTCGTGCCGCTGCAGTGGATCATCGAGAACCCGTTCACGAACTGGACGCGCAACAGCGCGGAAATCATCGGCACGGTCTACCTGTCGGTCGACTACCGCACGCCGCTCGCGCCGCTGCGCGAGGAGCTCGCGCGGCTCGTCCATGCGGCGCCCGAGTGGGACGGCCGCGTGCAGGTGCTGCAGGTGACCGATGCGACGGAGCGCACGATGCAGTTGCGCGCGCTCGTCAGCGCGGCCGATTCGTCGTCGTGCTGGGATCTGCGCTGCCGCGTGCGCGAAGGGTTGATCGCATACCTGCAGGGCCGCTATCCGCAATGCCTGCCGCGCAGCCGGATGGAACTGTATCCGCATGATTCCGCGCCGGACGCGCCGAATCCCGAACGGCCGCACGCGCGGGCGCCCGCCGCCAGCACGGCGGCCAACACCGCAGCCGATCCGCAGGCCGTCGAAGGCCGCTGAACGCGGCCCGGTGCCTGCCCGCCATCCATCGTCATGACCGCGCTGAACACGCTCGCCATCGCCAATTACCGCTCGCTGCGCGAGCTGATCGTGCCGCTCGCGGCGCTCAACGTCGTCACGGGGCCGAACGGCAGCGGCAAGTCGAGCGTATACCGCGCGCTGCGGCTGCTCGCCGACACCGCGCAGGGCCGCGTGATCCCGTCGCTCGCCCGCGAGGGCGGGTTGCCGTCGACGCTATGGGCCGGCCCCGAGCGTTTTTCGCGGGCGATGCTGAACGGCGACGAACCGGTGACCGGCACGGTGCGCAAGGGGCCGGTGAGCCTGAAGCTCGGCTTCGCGTGCGACGATTTCGGCTATTCGATCGATCTCGGCCTGCCGCTCCCGAGCAGCTCGCAGTTCGCGCTCGATCCGGTGGTCAAGCGCGAATGCATCTGGGGCGGCGCGCTGCCGCGCCCGTCGACGCTGCTGGTCGATCGGCAGGGGGCGCAGATCCGCGCGCGCACCGCGTCGGGCGACTGGCGGACGATTCCGCAGCCGGTCGCGAGCTTCGACAGCATGATGACCGAGTTCGCCGATCCGACCGGCGCGCCCGAGATGATCGCGGTGCGCGAGCGGATTCGCTCGTGGCGCTTCTACGACCATTTCCGGACCGATGCGCAGGCGCCGGCACGGCAGTCGCATATCGGCACCCATACGCCGGTGCTGGCGGACGACGGCGCCGACCTCGCCGCCGCGCTGCAGACGATTCGCGAAATCGGCGACGGCGCGGCGCTCGATGCGGCGCTTGACGACGCGTTTCCGGGCGCGTCGGTCGAGATCGACAATCCGGGCGGGCGCGGCCGCTTCGACGTGCTGATGCGCCAGCCGGGGCTGCTGCGGCCGCTCGCGGCGGCCGAGCTGTCCGACGGCACGCTGCGCTACCTGCTGCTCGCAGCCGCGCTGCTGACGCCGCGGCCGCCGGCGCTGATGGTGCTGAACGAACCGGAGACCAGCCTGCATCCCGATCTGCTGCCGGCGCTCGGCCGCCTGATCGCGCAGGCCGCGCAGCGCTCGCAGGTGCTGGTCGTGTCGCATGCGGCGCGGCTCATCGCGACGCTCGAGCGCGAGGCCGGCTGCGAATCGCTGGTGCTCGACAAGCAGCTCGGCGCGACCGCGCTCGTCGATGCCGACACGCGCGACCTGCCGCCGTGGAAGTGGCCGTCGCGCTGACGGGCCAGGCCGCGTGCATTTGGCCGCCCGGGCGGGGGCATGGCCCGACGGTGCACGATGCGGTGCGATCGGGCGAGGCGGAACGAATGTATCCTGTCTGTAACAACGCCCATAAAATGCAAGACAGGCGGTTCCGGGGATCGGGATCGCGAATAATGGCGGGATATCCGGCCGGCGCCGTGCCGGCAGGCGCTGCACGGGGCGGGGGCGCGCGAAAAGCGCATGCTCCCGCCTGCCGAACGGGACAGGACACAGGAGACGTGGACCATGAGAATTGCCCAGATCGCCCCGCTGACCGAATCGGTGCCGCCGAAGCTGTACGGCGGCACGGAGCGCGTCGTGTCCTACATCACCGAGGCGCTCGTCGATCTCGGCCATGACGTGACGCTGTTCGCGAGCGGCGACTCGACGACACGGGCGAAGCTCGAGCCGGTCTGGCCGCGCGCGCTGCGGCTCGACACGTCGATTCGCGACCGCGTCGCGCCGCACATGCTGCTGATGGAGACGGTCGCGCGCCGCGCGAAGGACTTCGACGTGCTCCATTTCCACATGGACTACTACTCGTTCTCGGTCTTCAACCGGCAGGAAACGCCTTACGTGACGACGCTGCACGGCCGGCTCGACCTGCCCGAGCAGCAGCCGGTGTTCGACACCTTCAACACGGCGCCCGTGATTTCGATTTCGAACTCGCAACGCCAGCCGCTGCCGCAGGCGAAATGGCTGACGACCGTCTACCACGGGTTGCCCGATACGCTGTACATGCCGCAGCCCGTCGAGCCGCGCTATCTCGCGTTCCTCGGCCGCATCTCGCCGGAGAAGCGCGTCGACACGGCGATTCGCATCGCGCGCCAGTGCGGGCTGCCGATCCGGATCGCCGCGAAGATCGATGCGGCCGACCAGGAATACTTCGACCGCGAGATCAAGCCGCTCTTCGCGTTGCCGCACGTCGAATACATCGGCGAGATCGCCGATCACCAGAAGGCCGAATTCCTGTCGGGCGCGCATGCGCTGCTGTTCCCGATCGACTGGCCGGAGCCGTTCGGCCTCGTGATGATCGAGGCGATGTCGTGCGGCACGCCGGTGGTCGCGTTTAATCGCGGTGCGGTGCCCGAGGTGCTGGACGAGGGCGTGTCGGGTTTCATCGTCGAGGATGAAATCAGTGCGGTGGCTGCCGTGAACCGGCTGCACCTGCTGCCGCGTGCGCGCGTGCGGCAGCGCTTCGAGGAACGCTTCACATCGCGGCGGATGGCGCAGCAGTACGTCGACGTCTACCAGTCGGTGATCCGCGCGCAGAAGCGCTCGCGCTTCAAGGTGATCGACTCGACGACCTGACGCGGAGCGCGGGCGGATAAAAAAACGGCGATGCCCGCAAGGACATCGCCGTTTGCGCATGGCCCGCGCGCGGTGCGCACGGGCGGTGCGTGAGCGTCAGATCTTGAGCTTCGTGACCTTCGTGCCGTTGATCGACACATCGCCCATCAGGCCCGCGTTCGTCAGCACGACGACCTGGACCGGTGCGGTGGCCGTGGTCGTGTCGATCGCGCCGTTCGCGCCCATCTTCACGAGCGCGACCGATGCGCCGGCGCCGGCTGCCCAGCCGTCCGAGCCGCGGAATTCGTCGAGCGCTTCCTGCGTCATGAACAGGAACACGATCGCCTTCGACTGCGCACCGGCCTGCAGGCCGACCGACAGCGACGACGTGTTGTAGTAGCCGACGGTGCTGCCGCCGACGCGCAGCGCGCCGTTGCCGGACTGGCCGCCGACGATGAGGCCGGCTTGCAGCACGTTCGGGAACACGAGCACGCCGCGCGATTTCGCGACGAGTTCACGCGAACCCTTGACCGTGGAATACAGGCGCGACAGCGTTGCGTCGACGCTCGAGTCGATTGCCTGACGCTTCGACGCGCTGGTCGCGGCGTTGTCCGGCTTGTCCGGGGTGGTGGTGCAACCGGTGAGCGCGAGGCTACCGACGATGAGCGCAGCGGCGGCTTTCAGCACAAGATTCCGTTTTTGCATCGTTATTCTCCATCGGATGACGTTCGGAGTGAGTCTCGCTCAAGGAGCGGATCACGTCGGCAGTTATATCACAGCGGATTACAACCCCTTTTCGTTCGTGCGTGAAAGAGCGTCAAATCGGGGTGGCGGTGTCGCTGTGCGCCAACGGACCGATCGGATCGGCGCCCGCGTACCGACGCGCCCCGCGCGGGTCGGCATGCGGGAAACCAGGGCGGCAGATCGGGCAGCGACGGCGCTTGCGGGCGGGTCAGTGCGTGACCGGCGGGACGGGCGGCTTGATCGGCGGGCGGCGCAGCGCGCGGCGGATCAGTGCGATCACGACGCCGCAGGCGAACAGGAATGCGGCCGGTACGACCCAGTAGCCGACGAACGCATGCCACAGATAGCCCGCGAGCGTAGTGCGGCGCACCACGTATTCGTCGCGGGCCGCCTGCTGGCGCGGCGCGTTGGCGGCGAGCACGTCGGCCGGGCAGCCGGCCGCGCGCGCCTCGTCAGGATCCCCGTGGCACTTCGCGGCGGCGCCGGCTGCCTGCTGCGCGTCGGTGAGCTGCCAGGTGGTCAGCGCGAGCTGCAGGTCCGCCTTGTTGTAGGCCATTTCCTCGCGGATCTCGCGCACGGCGACGATCGCGACGGGCACGGCCCAGAACACGATCACGATCAGCCAGCGGCGGAACCAGCGGTGTTGTCTCCATGCCATCCATGCCTCCAATTGACGCGCGTGCGCGTCCGTCTCGAGGGCGGCCCGATGGCGCTTCTTGTACTTGGGTGGGCCGCGTTGCAGCCATCATAGAAGAAAACGCGGCGAATTGCCGCACCATGTGGCGGCGCCGGTACGGCGGGCCCGGAAAGCGGGACGCGTGGAGGCGGGCGGTCGAACGGCGGCGGCGGAACACGTGCGGCAGGCGCTTCACGCACGTACGCGTCGATGCGCATGCAACGAAAACAAAAATGCCGCGACCGCCGAAGCGGTGCGCGGCATTCGATACGGGAGCGCCGGAACTCAGGCGGCCGGCTGGCTGCTCAGGCAGCTCTTCATGAACGCCTTGCGGTCGTCGCCCTTCTTGCCGGTGGCCTGCGTGTTGCAGGCCTTCATCTTTTCCTGCTGCGTCATCGCCTTCGCGGGCTTCGCCGACAGGCAGTCCTTCATGAACGCCTTGCGTTCGTCGCCCGTCTTGCCTGCTGCCTGGGTGTTACAGGCCTTCATCTTGTCCTGCTGGCTGTTCGCCGCGAACGCGGGGGAAGCCAGCATGCCGCCGAGGAGCACTGCGGCTACGAGCGATTGGATTTTCATTTCGACACTCCCATGGGGTGAATTGCGTGTTGTCGACGCCGTCACGAAGCACGTTGCGATGAGGATAGGGCCACATCGCACCGTGCGCTCCGATTATGGCAAATCAATGTGAAAAACACCGAAACGGCACTTCCTATAACGTTGCGGGCGCCGCGGCCGTTGACGACGCGCGCGACCGGACGATCGGGACAAACCATGATGCGCGGCGGCCGGCATCGGCCGTGGCGCCGGAACCTGCCGGATCCCGGCCGCGAGCCATTACAATCGCGGCCATGAATACTCCGAATCCCGCATCCCCCCCGTCCGCGGCGGCCCTGCCGCGCATCGCCGTGCTTGCCACTGGCGGCACGATCGCCGGTGCCGCGCCCGACGCGGCCAGCACGGCCGGTTACCAGGCCGGCGCGCTCGGCGTCGGTTTCCTGGTCGACGCGGTGCCGGCGCTCGCGTCGGTCGCGCGCATCGACGCCGAGCAGATCGCCAGCATCGACAGCAAGGATCTCGCACTGCCGCTGTGGAACGCGCTCGCCGCGCGGATCGACGTGCTGATGGCCGATCCGGCGGTCGACGGCATCGTGATCACGCACGGCACCGACACGCTCGAGGAAACCGCGTATGCACTTCACCTGGTCGTGAAAGGCGACAAGCCGGTCGTGCTGACGGCCGCGATGCGGCCGGCGACCGCGCTGTCGTCCGACGGCCCGCTGAACCTGCTGAACGCGGTGACGGTGGCCGCGCATCCGGCCGCGCGCGGGCAGGGCGTGCTGATCGCGTTCAACAACCGGATCCACGGCGCGCGCGACGTCGTGAAGACGAGCACCTATGCGGTCGACGCATTCCAGTCGCCGGAACTCGGTGCGCTTGGCTGGGTGCAGGACGGCCGCGTCGAATTCGCGCGCCGCGTCACGCGCTCGCGCGATGCGCAACTGGCGATCGCGGCAACGTGGCCGCCCGTCGAAGTCGTCGCGAGCTACGCGGGCGTGACGCGCACGGCCGTCGATGCGCTTGTGGCGGCCGGCGTGTGCGGGCTCGTCGTGGCCGGCACCGGCAACGGGTCGATCCATGCGACACTGCAGGCGGCGCTCGCCGATGCGGTGAGCGCGGGCGTTGCCGTGGTCCGCGCGTCGCGCGTCGGCTCGGGGCATGTGATGCGCAACGGCGCGGCCAACGACGATGCGCTCGGCTTCGTCAGCGCGGGCTCGCTGAATCCGTTCAAGGCGCGCGTGCTGCTGATGCTCGCGCTGGCGAACGGCATCCGGGCGCGCGACGAACTGCAGCGCGTATTCGATACGTTCTGACCGATGTCCGCCCGCCGCTCGTGCGGCGCGGCGTCGCCAAAGAAAAAGGCAGGCCCGATGGCCTGCCTTTTCCGTTTTTCGATCCTGCGCGGATGCTCAGGACTGCGGCGGAATCACGAGCTTCTGGCCCGGATAGATCTTGTCCGGGCTCGACAGCATCGGCTTGTTCGCTTCGAAGATCGCCGGGTACTTGTTCGCGTCGCCATACACTTCCTTGGCGATCGCCGACAGCGTGTCGCCCGGCTTCACGTCGTGGTACTGCACTTCCGGATCGTCCGGCTGCAGATCGTCGTCGTTGACGCCCGCGACGCCCTGCACGTTGCCGGCCGCGACCTTGACCTTGGCCTTCGTGTCGAGATCGGCGACGCTGCCCGACAGCGTGACGGTGCGCGATGCGCCGTCGAACGCGACCGTCAGGTTCGACGTGTCGAGACCCTGCGTGCTGATGTAGTTCTTGATCGCATCGGCCGCGGTCTGGTTCGCGGCATTCGGATCTTCCGCCGCTTGCGCGTCGGCATGACCCAGCAGTTTTTCACCCGCCTCTTTGATAAACGAAAGAAGACCCATCGCTGCACTCCTTAGGTGGTTGAAAAGAAAACGCGCCGTGAAGTGGCGAAAAAAACACCGCGCTGGGCGCATTCACCGGAGTGAACGCAAGCGCGGCGGTTTTCTCGAAAGGCGTGGCGAAAGTGTAGGCGTTCAGCGCGACGATTGCATGAAAAATCGCACGCTCGAACGTAAAGAAATGTAATACGCGAAATCCGACAGGCGGACACCCGACGACGACGTCTGACCGACCAAGGCTTCCCCGGCGCCGCCGGGTGCCGCTGCGGACCCCACCACGCCGCTCTCAGCCCAGAGCGGCGTTTTTCGCCCCGTCGCGCATGCGGTTGGCGATGCGCGGCGGGGCGCCCCACCGTGATGCGCGCGTGCGTCGCGCATCGATGCGACCGGCCGCGGCCGGATCGCGCGTGTTCTTCGCGCGCGTCCGCCATTGCAGCGGAACCGCGCGTTTTTGCGTCCGCGTTACGCGGCCGGCGTCTGGCCGATCTCGAAGTTCGACATGATCTCGAGCGCGCGCACGAGTGCCGAGTGATCCCACGCCTTGCCGCCGTGCGATGCGCACACGCTGAACAGCTGCTGCGCGCTCGCGGTGTGCGGCAGGGCGAGGCCGAGCTTGCGTGCGCCGTCGAGCGCGAGGTTCAGGTCCTTCTGGTGCAGCTCGATGCGGAAGCCCGGATCGAACGTGCGCTTCGTCATCCGCGCGCCGTGCACTTCGAGGATGCGCGACGCGGCGAAGCCGCCCATCAGCGCCTGGCGAACGCGCTCCGGATCGGCGCCCGAGCGTGCGGCGAACAGCAATGCTTCGCCGACGGCCTCGACGTTCAGCGCGACGATGATCTGGTTCGCGACCTTGCAGGTCTGGCCCGCGCCGTTGTCGCCGACGAGCGTGATGTTCTTGCCCATCTTCTCGAACAGCGGCTTCGCGCGCTCGAAGGCCTGTTCCGGGCCGCCGACCATGATCGTCAGCGTCGCTTCGCGTGCGCCGACTTCGCCGCCGGACACCGGTGCGTCGAGGTAGTCGCAGCCGAGCGCGTTGATCTGCTTCGCGAATTCCTGCGTGTCGAGCGGCGAGATCGAGCTCATGTCGATCACGAGCTTGCCGGCCGTCAGGCCTTTTGCGACGCCGTCGTCGGCGAACAGCACGTTACGCACGTCGGGCGTGTCCGGCACCATCGAGATGATGATGTCCGCGTTCCGTGCGACTTCGGTCGAGTTCGCGACGATCTTCGCGCTCGCGCGCAGGTCGTCCGGGATCGGGAACGCACCGTTCACGACGAGCTGATGATCGCCCTTGAGCAGGTTGCGCGCCATGTGCGCGCCCATGATGCCGAGTCCGATGAAACCGATGGTTGCCATGTGAAAGTCTCCTAGAGGGGCGAAAGCGGGAAGGGCGGATCTCAGGCGGCGCGGCGCGCCGAGCCCGGCGCGCAGCCGGCGACGCTTTGCAGCCAGCCGAGGCCTTCCGTCGTGGTGGTACGGGGCTTGTATTCGCAGCCGACGTGGCCGTTGTAGCCGAGCCGGTCGAGCAGTGCGAACAGGAACGCGTAGTTGATCTCGCCCGTGCCCGGCTCGTTGCGGCCCGGGTTGTCCGCGAGCTGGACGTGGCCGATCGATGCGAGGTTGCGTTCGATCGTCGCGGCCAGTTCGCCTTCCATGCGCTGCATGTGATAGATGTCGTACTGCAGGAACAGGTTGTCCGAGCCGACCGCGCGGATCACGTCGAGCCCTTCGGCCGAGCGGTTCAGCGCGAAGCCCGGGATGTCGAAGCTGTTGCACGGCTCGACGAGCAGGCGGATGCCTTCGCGCTTCAGCGCGTCGGCCGCAAAGCGCAGGTTGTCGACGATCGTGACGAACGTCTTGTCGCGCGCCGTGCTCGCCGACGGGATGCCGACGAGGCAGTTCAATTGCGGCACCTTCAGTGCCTTCGCATACTCGATCGCACGGCCGATGCCTTCCTGGAACTCGCCGACGCGATCGGGCAGGCACGCGATGCCGCGCTCGCCCTGGTCCCAGTTGCCGGCGGGCAGGTTGTGCAGCACGAGGCGCAGGCGGTGCGTTTCGAGCCGTTCGGCGAGTTCCTCTTTCGCGTACGGATACGGGAACAGGAACTCGACGGCGTCGAAGCCCGCGTCCGCGGCCGCCTTGAAGCGGTCGAGGAACGGCACTTCGTTGAACAGCATGGTCAGGTTTGCAGCAAACTTCGGCATGAGCTAAGCCTCTTCGGTCGGTCAGTCAAAAATGTCCTGCGGATCAGTCGAGCATCGAGATCGCGGTCGGTGCGTGCTCGGCCTTTTCCGCGAGATCCTCGAATTCGTTGATCGCGTCGATTTCGGTGCCCATCGAGATGTTCGTCACGCGCTCGAGGATCACTTCGACGACCACCGGCACGCTGAACTCTTCCGCGAGTGATTGCGCCTGCCGCAGCGCCGGCTCGATCTCTTCCGGCTTGAACACGCGCAGCGCCTTGCAGCCGAGGCCTTCGGCAACGGCCACGTGATCGACGCCATAGCCGTTCAGTTCCGGTGCGTTCACGTTGTCGAACGCGAGCTGCACGCAGTAATCCATGTCGAACGCACGCTGTGCCTGGCGGATCAGCCCGAGGTACGAGTTGTTCACGACGACGTGCACGTACGGCAGCTTGAATTGCGCGCCGGCCGCAAGTTCCTCGATCATGAACTGGAAGTCGTAGTCGCCGGACAGCGCGACGATCGGGCGGCTCGGGTCGGCCGCACGCACGCCGAGCGCGGCGGGGATCGTCCAGCCGAGCGGGCCGGCCTGGCCGCAGTTGATCCAGTTGCGTGCCTTGAACACGTGCAGGAACTGCGCGGCGGCGATCTGCGACAGGCCGATCGTGCTGACGTAGCACGTATCCCGGCCGAACACCTTGTTCATCTCTTCGTACACGCGCTGCGGCTTGACCGGCACGTTGTCGAAGTGCGTCTTGCGCTGCAGCGTGCGCTTGCGTTGCTGGCAATCCGCGACCCATGCGCCGCGGTCCTTCAGCTTGCCGGCGGCCTTCCATTCCTGCGCGACGGCGACGAACAGCTCCAGCGCGGCCTTCGCGTCCGACACGATGCCGAGATCCGGGCCGAACACGCGGCCGATCTGCGTCGGCTCGATGTCGACGTGCACGAACTTGCGGCCCTTCGTGTAGACCTCGACGCTGCCCGTGTGGCGGTTCGCCCAGCGGTTGCCGATGCCGAGCACGAAGTCGGACGCGAGCATCGTCGCGTTGCCGTAGCGGTGCGACGTCTGCAGGCCGACCATGCCGGCCATCAGCGGGTGGTCGTCCGGAATCGCACCCCACGACATCAGCGTCGGGATCACCGGCACGCCGATCGTTTCGGCGAACCGGACAAGGAGGTCTTCGGCCGCCGCGTTGAGCACGCCGCCGCCCGACACGATCAGCGGCTTGTCCGCGTCGTTGAGCATCGCGAGCGCCTTTTCGATCTGCGCGCGGGTGGCCGTGGGCTTGTAGACCGGCAGCGGTTCGTACGTGTCGATGTCGAACTCGATTTCGGCGAGCTGCACGTCGATCGGCAGGTCGACCAGCACCGGGCCCGGACGGCCCGAGCGCATCAGGTGGAATGCCTGCTGGAACACGCGCGGCACGAGCGCCGGCTCGCGCACGGTGACGGCCCACTTGGTGACCGGCTTCGCGATCGACTCGATGTCGACGGCCTGGAAGTCTTCCTTGTACAAGCGTGCACGCGGTGCCTGGCCCGTGATCGCGAGGATCGGAATCGAGTCGGCCGATGCGGAGTAGAGGCCCGTGATCATGTCGGTGCCGGCGGGGCCCGACGTGCCGATGCACACGCCGATGTTGCCCGGGGCGGCACGCGTGAAGCCTTCGGCCATGTGCGAGGCGCCCTCGACGTGGCGGGCCAGCACGTGGCTGATGCCACCCGACTTGCGCATGGCGGAGTAGAACGGGTTGATGGCTGCACCCGGCACGCCGAACGCGGTCTGGATGCCTTCCTTCTCGAGCACGAGCACTGCTGCGTCGACGGCTCTCATCTTGGCCATGAATGTCTCCTTGAATGTGGCGGATCGTGCGAATCGGTCTGTTGGGGACACTTTAGGGATGCAGGAAAGGTTTGATAAGATCAGCCGGAGTCGCTTATTTCGAAACTAAAAGTATGGAATGACGGCCGGACGGGGCTTCCCGCCGGTGTCGGAACGGAGACGGGAGATGGATCGCTTCAAGCAGATCGAGACGTTCGTGCGGGTTGCCGATGCCGGCAGCCTCGCGGCGGCGGCGCTCGAGGAGGGCGTGTCGCCGGTGGTGCTCGGGCGGCGCATCGATGCGCTCGAGAAGCGCATCGGCGTGAAGCTGATGTACCGCTCGACGCGGCGGCTGGTGGTCAGCGAGGACGGCGCCGCGTTCCTCGAACGCTGCCGCGGGCTGCTGTCCGAATGGGACCAGGCCGAGAACGAGCTGGCCGCCGGGCGGCGCGCGGTCAGCGGGCACCTGATCGTGTCCGCGCCGGCCGCGTTCGGGCGCAAGCACGTCGCACCGCACGCGCCGGGCTTCCTGGCCGACAAGCCCGAGATGCAGCTGTCGTTCAACCTGACCGACCGTGTCGTCGATCTCGTGCGCGAAGGCTACGACCTGTCGATCCGGATCGGCGGCGCCGTCGACCCGAACTTCGTCGCGGTGAAGCTCGCGTCGAACCGGCGCGTCGTGTGCGGCACGCCCGACTATTTCCGCCGGCACGGCCGGCCGAAGTCGCTCGACGACCTGCTGAAGCACAACTGCCTCGCGTTCAACCTGCAGGGCGGGCAGAACCGCGGCTGGTATTTCCAGCGCCACGGCAAGATCGCGACGATGCGCGTCGCGGGCAATCTCGACTGCAACGACGGCGAGTTGCTGCACCGCTGGGTGGCCGAAGGCCTCGGGCTCGGCTGGCGCTCGACGTGGGAAATCGCCGCGCAACTCGAAACGGGCGAGCTCGAGACCGTGCTCGACGAGTATGCGCTGCCCGACTACGACATCCTCGCGGTCTACCCGCAACAGCGCTACGTGCCGGCGCGCGTGCGCTATTTCATCGACTACCTGCGCGACGCGTACGCGCGCCCTGGCTACTGGAGCACCACGCCGTAACGGCGGCGGGCGGCCCGGCCACAGGGCTGACCATGGATTTTTTTACGCTTCGTGTGCGTTGCGCGGGAATAAACTCGACGCAGCGACGGTAAGGTCATCGAGCGCGCACGTTGCCGGTCTGTCCGGGCGCCATGCGCGGAACGGGCGCGGTTTCGGCCGCCGAGACCAGGGAGGCCATGTGGGGCAAGCCGGACAGGCGGTCGATGAGCCGGCGGAGGGCGATGCGATAGCGCGCGGCGAGCGGTTTCGTACGCTCGTGCTGCCGCATCTCGACGCCGCGTACAACCTCGCGCGCTGGCTGAGCGGCAGCGCCGGCGATGCGGACGACGTCGTCCAGGACGCGTGCATGCGCGCGCTGCGCTTCATCGATTCGTGTCGCGGCGACAACGCGCGGCCGTGGCTGCTGACGATCGTGCGCCACACCTGGTACACCGAATGGCGGCGCCGTACGCACGCGCACGAGGTCGCGCTGCCCGACACGCTCGACGACACCGACGTTCCCGACGACTGGCAACCGGCGACCGAGGATCCGCTCGCGCAATTGCTGCGCGGCGAGAACGTACGGCTCGTGAATGCGGCGCTTGCGAAGCTGCCGCCCGAATACCGCGAGGTGCTCGTGCTGCGCGAGATGGAGGACCTGAGTTACCGCGAGATCGCGGCGATCGCGGACGTGCCGGTCGGCACGGTGATGTCGCGGCTCGCGCGCGGCCGTCGCAGGCTCGCCGTGCTGCTGGGCGGCGACACCACGCCGGCGGCCAAAGGCAGGCCGGGCCATACGCCGGCAGGCGGAACCGCATCGGAGGCTATCGATGGACTGTAACGAAGCGCGAGCATTGCTGGACGCGGACGTCGACCGCGAGCTGTCGGCGCCCGATGCGTTGCGCGTCCAGCAGCATGTCGACGGGTGCGACGCGTGCCGCCGCGATCGCGCGCGGATCGTCACGCTGGTGCAGGCCGTGCGGCAGGCCGATTATCACCGCGCGCCGGATGCGCTGCGGGCGAGCATCCTTGCGAGCCTGCCGGCAGCCGGGGACGGGCGCGCCCGCGGGCAATTCCGGGCGGAACCCGAGCCCGAGCGGCGATCGCAGCCGCGGCCGCGCGGCCGTCGCTGGTTTTCCTGGCTGAGCGGCGGCGTATCGGCACGCCCGGCGCCGGCGGGCCCGGGGCCACGCGTCGCCGCGCTGCCCGGGCTTGGCTGGGGCGTGGCGCTGATGGTGGCGCTTGCCGCGGCGGCCGGGATGGCGCTGTCCGCGCGCCACGCCGACACCGACCGCACGGTCGCTGAACTCGTCGCGAGCCACGTGCGGGCCGACCTGTCGGCGCGCGCCATCGACGTGATCTCGACCGACCGGCATACGGTCAAGCCGTGGTTCAACGGCCGGCTCGACTATGCGCCGCCGGTCGAGGATCTCGCGGCGAGCGGCTTCGCACTGGTCGGCGGCCGGCTCGACTATGTCGGGCGGCGCCGCGTCGCGGTGCTCGTCTACCGTTACCGGCAGCACGTGATCGACGTCTACGTGCGGCCGGCCGGCGAAGGGCCGGCGGCCCCGTACGCGACCGTGTCGCAGGGCTACGCGCTCGACCGCTGGGATGCGGCCGGGATGACGTGGTGGGCCGTGACCGACGCGGAGCCGTCGGCGCTCGCGGCGTTCAGGACGGCGCTCGACGCGCGGCTCGCCGGCACGCGCAGCGAGTGACGACGCACGGGCCGCGGCCCGTGCGCTTGTGTCCCGACCCCGATCGCAAAAAGGGCGACGGGCGGCCGCTTACGCAGGCCCATTCCTTCAAGTCTTTGAAAACACGGCCGAATCCGGCTGCGAATCGTTGATTGGCCTTGCATGCGCCCCGTATCCGGGTTAGAATCTTCGGCTTCTCACTTGCCACACCGGTTCAGACGCCCGGGTGGCTTTAATCCACAAGGAGTGTGTAATGCGTCATTACGAAATCGTATTCATCGTGCACCCCGATCAAAGCGAGCAAGTGCCCGCGATGATCGAGCGTTACAAGTCCACGATCACGTCGCACGGCGGTCAGATCCACCGCGTCGAAGACTGGGGCCGTCGCCAACTGGCCTACATGATCGAGAAACTCGCGAAGGCTCACTACGTCTGCATGAACATCGAGTGCGACCAGACGACGCTCGACGAACTCGAACACGCGTTCAAGTTCAACGACGCCGTGCTGCGCCACCTCATCGTCAAGATGAAGAAGGCCGAAACCGGCCCGTCGCCGATGATGAAGGAAGTTCAGCGCGAAGAAGCCAAGAAGGCGGCTGCAGCTCAGCCGACCGAAGCGCAGGCTTAAGTTCGTCATTCATTAAGCCATCAAGGAGCGCGCCACTCACGTGAACAGGTTGCAATTGACGGCGAGCGTCGTCGAACGCGCACCGGTGCGATATACGCCGGCAGGCGTTCCGATCGCAAGCGCCACATTGCATCACCGCACGGAAGTCGTCGAAGCAGGCATTCCCCGTCAGGTCGAAATGACGATCGAGGCGGTGGCGGCCGGTGAGGCGAGCGGCAGGCTGGAAAGCCGTGAAATGGGCGTCGAGACGCTGTTCACGGGCTTCCTGGCAAAGAAAAGCCGCAACGCGAGAACCTTGGTGTTTCACATCACTGCATTGCAGGACATTGGAAAGGACTGAAATCATGGCCCGCCCGACTGGTAAAAAATTCGACAAGCGTCGTCAGCAACAAAACCCGCTCTTCAAGCGCAAGAAGTTCTGCCGTTTCACGGCCGCCGGCGTCGATCAGATCGACTACAAGGACACGGAAACGCTGAAGGACTTCATCGGCGAAAACGGCAAGATCACGCCGGCTCGCCTGACGGGTACGAAGTCGCACTATCAGCGTCAGCTCGACACGGCAATCAAGCGTGCGCGTTTCCTCGCGCTGCTGCCGTACACCGATCAGCACAAGGCGTAACTCGGCGACGCCATAAGGAGAATTCGAATGCAAATCATTCTGTTGGAAAAAGTCGCCAATCTGGGTAACCTCGGCGACATCGTCAAGGTCAAGGACGGTTACGCTCGCAACTTCCTGATCCCGAACCGCAAGGCTCGCCGTGCAACGAAGGAAGCGATCGCCGAATTCGAAGTGCGCCGCGCTGAACTCGAAAAGATCGCCGCTGAAAAGCTGGCAGCCTCGCAGGCAGTCGGCGAGAAGCTGAACGGCCAGTCGTTCGAAATCACGCAGAAGTCGGGCGTTGACGGCCGTCTGTTCGGCTCGGTCACGAACGGCGACGTCGCGGAACTGCTGAAGAAGGCAGGTTTCGAAGTCGAGAAGCTGCAAGTTCGCATGCCGGAAGGCCCGCTGAAGATGATCGGCGAGCACAACGTCCAGGTCGCGCTGCACACGGACGTCGTCGTCGACGTCACGGTCAACGTGATCGGCGACCACGCGTAAGCGTACGCAAGCTTTCCGGGCGGCCTCCGCTGTCCGGACAAGGGCAGGCGCCCGGGCAACCGGGGCCTGCCTTTTTTATTGCCGCATCACTGGCGGCCGGTATGGCGTCGTCCGGTGTAATTCGCGATAATCCCAACCCATGAACGCGCCGCAAGATCCTCAAATCGAATCGCTGAAAGTCCCGCCGCATTCGGTCGAAGCCGAACAGTCGGTGCTCGGCGGCCTGTTGCTCGACAACGCGGCATGGGACCGGATTGCCGACTTCCTGTCGCAGGGCGATTTCTATCGCTACGACCACCGGATCATCTACGAGCACATCGGCCGGCTGATCGCGTCGACGCGCCCGGCCGACGTCGTCACCGTGTACGAAGCGATGACCACGTCCGGCAAGGCCGACGACGTCGGCGGGCTCGCGTACCTGAACGCACTCGCGCAGAACACGCCGAGCGCGGCGAACATCCGTCGTTATGCGGAAATCGTGCGCGACCGTGCGGTGCTGCGCCGGCTCGTGTCGGTCGCCGACGAAATCTCGGCCGACGCGTTCAATCCGCAGGGCAAGGAAGTCCGCCAGCTGCTCGACGAAGCCGAGTCGAAGGTATTCTCGATCGCCGAAGAGGGCGCGCGCGGCAACCAGGGCTTCCTCGAGATCGGCCCGCTGCTCACGCAGGTCGTCGAGCGCATCGACACGCTGTACCACACCGCAAACCCGAGCGACGTCACCGGTACGCCGACGGGCTTCGTCGACCTTGACCGGATGACGTCCGGGATGCACGGCGGCGAACTGATCATCGTGGCGGGGCGCCCGTCGATGGGTAAAACCGCATTTTCGATGAACATCGGCGAGTACGTCGCGGTCGAGTACGGGCTGCCGGTCGCGGTGTTCTCGATGGAAATGCCGGGCACCCAGCTCGTGATGCGTATGCTCGGCTCGATCGGCCGGCTTGACCAGCACCGGATGCGTACGGGCCGCCTGACGGACGAGGATTGGCCGAAACTGACGCACGCGGTGCAGAAGATGAGCGAGGCGCAAATCTTCATCGACGAGACGGGCGGCCTGAACCCGATGGAATTGCGCTCGCGCGCGCGGCGTCTCTCGCGGCAATGCGGCAAGCTCGGCCTGATCATCGTCGACTACCTGCAGCTGATGTCGGGTTCGTCGCAGGGCGAGAACCGCGCGACCGAAATCTCGGAAATCTCGCGATCGCTGAAGAGCCTGGCGAAGGAACTCGACGTGCCGGTGATCGCGCTGTCGCAGCTGAACCGCGGCCTCGAACAGCGTCCGAACAAGCGTCCGGTGATGTCCGATTTGCGCGAATCGGGAGCAATCGAACAGGACGCGGACGTGATCCTGTTCATTTATCGCGACGAAGTTTACAACCCGGACAGCCCGGACAAGGGCACGGCCGAAATCATCATCGGCAAGCAGCGTAATGGCCCGATCGGCCCCGTTCGGCTCACGTTCCTGGGTCAATACACGAAGTTCGACAACTTTGCCGGGGCGCAGAACTTCTACGGCGAGTAGCGCCGGATGTAAACTCTTATTTCGCCAAGCGTTGTATCCAATCCCGGCGTGTGCATATGCGCGCGTCGCGGCGCGACCGAAAACGGTACAATGTCGCCCGTTTTCGTGACAGTAGTTTGACAATCTCTCAGGAATCCCATGTTCGGTCGATTCATGCCCACCGAGGGCAAGTTCTTTGAACTCTTCAACGCGCACGCGAAGCACATCGTTGCCGGCGGACGCGAACTCGAACTGCTGATCGACAATCTCGCCGACGCCGAGATTCACAAGCAAAACGTGCAGACGGCCGAGAAGGCCGCCGACAAGCTCACGCACGAAGCGATCGATCTGCTGCACAAGACTTTCATCACGCCGCTCGATCGCGACGAGATCCACAAGCTGATCACGACGATGGACGACATCCTCGACCTGATGGAAGACGTCGCGACGGCCGTGTCGCTGTACGACGTGCAGGCCGTCACGTCCGAGGCGAGCCAGCTCGCGCACATCGTCACGCAGTCGGCCCAGCACGTGCAGCAGGCGGTCGGTATGCTGTCCGACATGAAGCAGTCGGCGCAGATCCTCAAGCAGTGCGAGGAGATCGACCGCTGGGAGTCGGAGGCCGATCGCGTGCTGCGCGCCGCGATGTCGAAGCTGTTCCGCGAAGAAGACGACGTGAAGACGCTCATCAAGCTGAAGGCGATCTACGAGCTGCTCGAAGAGATCACCGACAAGTGCGAGGACGTCGCGAACATCATCGAAGGCATCGTGCTGGAAAACGCCTGAGCGGACCACGATGCATTCGATACAACTCGCCCTATGGATGGTCGCGACGCTGGTGCTCGTCGCGCTCGTATTCGACTTCATGAACGGCTTCCACGACGCGGCGAACTCGATCGCCACCGTCGTGTCCACCGGGGTGCTGAAACCCCAGCAGGCCGTGGTGTTCGCGGCGGCGTTCAACGTCATCGCGTATTTCATCTTCCACCTGAAAGTCGCGCAGACCGTCGGTAAAGGCACGATCGATCCCGAGATCGTCGACCACTACGTCGTGTTCGGCGCGCTGGTCGGCGCGATCGGCTGGAACGTGATCACCTGGTACTACGGGATTCCGTCGAGCTCGTCGCACGCGCTGATCGGCGGCCTCGTCGGCTCGGCACTCGCGAAGTCGGGCTGGAGCTCGCTGAACATCGACGGGCTGATGAAGACCGTCGCGTTCATCTTCATTTCGCCGCTGCTCGGCTTCATCCTCGGTTCGCTGTTCATGCTCGGCGTGTCGTGGCTGTATTTCCGTACCGCACCCAGCAAGGTCGACCGGCGGTTCCGCAGGCTCCAGCTGCTGTCGGCCGGCCTGTACAGCCTCGGCCACGGCGGCAACGACGCGCAAAAGACGATCGGCATCATCTGGATGCTGCTGATCGCGTCGGGCTATGCGTCGGCGACGTCCGCGGCGCCGCCCGCGTGGGTGATCGGCGCGTGCTACCTGTCGATGGGCCTCGGCACGCTGTTCGGCGGCTGGCGCATCGTGCGCACGATGGGCCAGAAGATCACGAAGCTCAAGCCGGTCGGTGGTTTCTGTGCCGAAAGCGGCGGCGCGATCACGCTGTTCATCGCGTCGTTCCTCGGCATCCCCGTATCGACCACGCATACGATCACCGGCGCGATCGTCGGCGTCGGCGCGACGCAGAAGCTGTCGGCCGTGCGCTGGGGCGTTGCCGGCAACATCGTGTGGGCGTGGGTGCTGACGATTCCGGCGTCCGCGCTGATCGCGGCCGGCGGATGGTGGCTCGGACACCGGATCTTCTGATCGGCAACGCTGCCGGTTCGACATGAAATGCGCCGCAAGCCGAAAGGCTGCGGCGCATTTTCTTTGGGGGCGAGGAAGTTTGCGACGAACGGCGGGGCTGCGGCGGATGCCGCCGAGGTTACCGTCGGCGTTTGAGCAACGGGCTAGTAGCTTCCGTTCGCGAACCGGGCAATCGGATCGTCTGCGGTGCCGGTGCGCGGGCTAACGGGCGCGGATTGCGTCGACGCACGCAGCACCTGCACGGCCGCGGGCTCGGTGCCGCGCGGCGACGTCGCGGCTGCTGCCGGTGGCGGCTCCGCATCGAATGCGGCAGCCTGGGCGGCCGTCAGTGCCGTCGTCGGAATCTGCGTGCCGGCTTCTACCGGGCCGGCCGGCGCTGCGTTCGCCGTCATTGCGGTCAGGCCGCCATCGCCAATCGCCGATGTTGCCTGCTGCCGGGCTGCCTGCACGCGCGTCGGCGGCGGTTCGTACGGATCGGCGGGTGCGGCCGCAGGCGCCACTGCCGCGGTCGTCACGGCGGGCATGACCGGAGCGGGCGACTGCGTAGCTCCGGCTTGCGACGACGCATAGGCAGGCTGCCGCGCCGCGGCGGCAGTCATGACGGGGGCGGGCGCAACCGCCGGCGGGTTGCGCGGCTCGTCGCGCTTCGCTTCGTAGGTCGGCGCATCGAACGGCGTGGGCGTCGCGCGCGGTGGCGCGACGCGGCGAATGCCGTCGAAACGCTTGGCCCAGTACGGGTTCGTCAGGTAGTCGAGCCGCACGGTGCCGCCCGTCGACGGCGCGTTGACGAAGCGCAGCTTGCCGACATAGATGCCGACGTGCGAATGCGGCCGCCCGGTCGTATTGAAGAAAATCAGGTCGCCCGGCGCGACCTGGTCGGGCTCGATCGACACGCCGCGGCCGCTCATGTCGGCGGTCGTGCGCGGCAGGTTCACGTCGGCCGCGCGGCCGATCACGTAGCGCACGAGCCCGCTGCAGTCGAAGCCGCTCGTCGGCGTATTGCCGCCCCAGCGATACGGGACGCCGACCAGGCTCATCGCCTGGATCGAGATTTCTTCCTGGCCGACGCTGTGATCGACGAATTTCGGGAAATTGGCGGGAGCCGGGAATGCTCGCGGCGTCGTGATCTTCATTCCCGGCTCGCGCGATGCCGACTGCGGCGGCACGCTGGAGCAGGCCGCAAGCAGCGAAACGACGGCGAGGGGAACCCAGATTCGAAGCATGGCAAGGCGGGCGAGCGCGGCGCACTCGCGAATCGTATGACAACAGACAGACCCGATGGTAGACGCTCCGGCGGGGCTTAAGCAACCATTCTTGAGAATTTACTTGAAGTTTCGCGCGTAAATGGGGTTATTGCGTGACGACACGTTACAGCGTTTTCGACCCCAAATAAAAAACGGCGCTCCGGAAACGGAGCGCCGCGATGCGTCGAAAGCCGGCCGGAGAGGCCGGCCCGCCGTGTTACAGGATGTCCGACGCGTAGTCGGCGAGCCGCGAGCGTTCGCCGCGCGCGAGCGTCACGTGGCCGCTGTGGCCCCAGCCCTTGAAGCGGTCGACGACGTAGGTCAGGCCCGAACTGCCTTCGGTCAGGTAAGGCGTGTCGATCTGCGCGATGTTGCCGAGGCACACGATCTTCGTGCCGGGGCCCGCGCGCGTGACGAGCGTCTTCATCTGTTTCGGCGTCAGGTTCTGCGCTTCGTCGATGATCAGGTACTTGTCGACGAACGTGCGGCCGCGCATGAAGTTCATGCTCTTCACCTTCAGGCGCGAACGGATCAGTTCCTGAGTCGCGGCACGGCCCCATTCGCCGGCGGCATCGTCGGTCTTCTGGAGCACTTCGAGGTTGTCGTCGAATGCGCCCATCCACGGCTGCATCTTCTCTTCCTCGGTACCGGGCAGGAAACCGATGTCCTCGCCGACGGGTACGGTCGCGCGCGTCACGATGATCTCGTTGTAGCGCTTGTCGTCGAGCACCTGCGCGAGGCCGGCCGCGAGCGCGACGAGCGTCTTGCCGGTGCCGGCCTGGCCGAGCAGCGTGACGAAGTCGATCTCGGGGTTCATCAGCAGGTTCAGCGCGAAGTTCTGCTCGCGATTGCGCGCGGTGATGCCCCACACGTTGTTCTTGTGGTGGCTGTAGTCGCGCAGCGTCTGCAGCAGCGCAGTCTTGCCGTTCAGCTCGCGGACGATCGCGTGGAACGTCGGTTCGCCGTTCTGCGGCTCGAGATAGACGAACTCGTTGACGAGCATCGACGCGACGAGCGGGCCCGTCACGCGGTAGTACGTGGTGCCCGTCTTCGTGTCCTGCCAGCTCTCCATGCCCTTCGCGTGCTTGGTCCAGAAGTCCTGCGGCAGTTCGCGCACGCCGTTGTAGAGGAGATCCGAGTCCTCCAGCACCTGGTCGTTGAAGTAGTCTTCCGCGGGCAGGCCGAGCGCGTGTGCCTTGATCCGCATGTTGATGTCTTTCGACACCAGCACGACCTGGCGGTCGGGCCGGTCGCGCTGCAGCGCGCGCACGACGCCGAGGATCTGGTTGTCGGCCTTGCCTGTGGGCAAGCCTTCGACGGGCGCGATGTCGGCGAGCTTCGTCTGGAAGTACAGGCGGCCGAGCGCCTCGCGGCTGCCGAGGCGCGACAGCGGGATGCCGGCCGTGATCGCGCCCGCATCGGCGACGAGCGCGTCGAGCGTGCGGCTGACCTGGCGTGCGTTGCGCGCGACTTCGGACATCCCCTTCTTGTGGTTGTCGAGTTCCTCGAGCGTCATCATCGGCAGATAGACGTCGTGTTCCTCGAAGCGGAAGAGGCTGCTCGGGTCGTGCATCAGCACGTTGGTGTCGAGCACGAACAGTTTCTGCAGTTCGGCGTCGGCGGGCTTGCGGCCGCGCGATTTCGTCGCCGTACCGGCATCGCGCGCGGGAGCCGCGGCCGGTTTGTCGGCGGCCGGCTTGTCGTTGCGCGCGACGACCGGCGCCGCGGGTGCGGCGGGCGCCGGCATCGGCTGCAACAGTGCGGCCGTCTGTCTGGTCTTGCGGCCGCGTGCGGGTGCGCTCGCGGCATCTTGCGCCGAAGACGCGACGGCGCGCAGCGGCGCGGCCGTGTTCGCGGCTTCGATCATCGGTTGGGCCACGCTGGCCGGACCATAGTCACCGGCTGTGGATGCGTCCCCTTCGGCGGATTTCTTCGCGGCTTTCGCGGGCCGCGCTTTCGCCTTGTATTCGTCGGGCGGCAGAAGGCTGCCGAGCTTGCTGGGGGGGGTAGGCAAAGGCATGGTGTCCCTCGGGAGGAATCGTGTCGCAAGGCGTGCGCCGCTGATCGCATCCTGCGTGACGTAGACGCATGCAGTTTGCGCGCGGTGGCGCACAGGAATTTCGTCTAGCCGGTTCGCCTAAGTGTCGATCAGCTCCTTGACGGGGTGAGGGCCGGACCGAGGGCCGGCGCGCAATCCATAAAAAAAGCCGCTGCCCCGTCGACAGGGGCATGCGGCTCGGCTGATACCGTCGTGATGCGCGTCAGGTGCCGGGAAGCATCGCATCGAGCACCGGCGCAGCTACGAGAAATATGGGGCGAACTGGCATTCATTGCGGCCCAATATAACGCGCCTCAAAGCGCTTGTACAGCACTTAGCACGTCGTCCACATGACCCGGCACCTTGATGCCGCGCCATGCCTGACGGAGTACGCCGTCGGCGTCGATCAGGAACGTCGAGCGCTCGATTCCGCGCACTTCCTTGCCATACATTTTCTTCATCTTGATGACATCGAACAGCGCGCACAGCGCTTCGTCGGCATCCGAGATCAGCGGGAACGGCAGTTCGAGCTTTGCCTTGAAATTGTCATGCGAGCGCAGACTGTCGCGCGACACGCCGATGACTTCCGCACCGGCTTTCTTGAACTTCGGATAGAGATCGCGGAACTGCAGCCCTTCGGTCGTGCAGCCCGGCGTGTTGTCCTTCGGATAGAAGTACAGCACGAGCTTCTTGCCCTTCAGGTCGGACAGCGAAATGTCGCCGCCCGTGGCCGGTGCGGTGAAATCGGGAACTTGACGGTCAACTTCGACAGACACGTGTTTCTCCTGTTGTTATGGAAAGGCGCCGCTGCGGCGCGGTTCGGCGGGGCGTCGCGGCAGCGCGCCGCAAGGGCGCTGCGGGCGGCGCCGGCTCGCGCGCGAACTTAGTCGGGCTGGACGATCAGTTCGCCGGAGCGGCCGGGGATTTCGCCCCACGTGACAGGGTACGATGGCAGCGAGTCGCGGTCCAGCGTCGCGTGGTAGTCGCCCATCGTCGCAAACGTGTGGCCTTGCGCGCGCCAGCCGGCGAGCAGTTGCTCGAACACGGGCGCGAGCTTCTGGCCTTCCAGTTCCGCGTGCAGCGTGAACACCTGGTCGTGCGGATTGGTTTCGGTGAACCTGAGGATGTGCGCGGCGACGTTGTGCGTGTCGACGCCGTCGATGCCGAGCACTTCGTCGAGCGTGGGCAGCGTCGTCGGCATTTGCACGTGCGACAGCGTGCGGCCGCCGATGACGGGCAGGTACGGCGAATGGCCGCGGCCGTCGGATGCGTAGCGCATTCCCCATGCGTCGATCTGCTCGAACGCGGAGTCGTTCATCTGCCAGCCGGCCGCGCCGTGCGTGACGGGCGGCGCGCCGAAGATCTCGATGAAGCGCGCATGGCTCTTCTGCATTTCACGCGCGGTCCAGTCGCGATCGCGCGCGCGGACGTTGTCCTGCCAGTACACGTGATCCCACGTGTGGATCCCGCATTCGAAGCCGGCCTCGTGAATCGCGCGCATGTCGGAGATCGCACGGCGGCCGATGTCGGGGCCCGGCAGCAGCACGCCGTACATCAGTTGCTTCACGCCGTAGTGTTCGACCACCGACGTGCGCGACACCTTCTTCAGGAAGCCGGGGCGGAACACGCGCCGCAGCGCCCAGCCCGTGTGATCGGGCCCGAGGCTGAAGAGGAAAGTCGCGCGCGCACTGAAGCGGTCGAAGATGCGCGCGAGGTTCGGCACGCCTTCGCGCGTGCCGCGCAGCGTGTCGACGTCGATCTTGAGGACGATGCGAGCCAAGCGAGCGTCCCGGTCAGCCTTGCTGTTCGACGAGCGCGCGCGCGTCGGCGACGTGGCCGCGATACGCTTCGAAGATGTTGCGCAGCGCGTCGTCGAACGTCGCCTGCGGCGCCCAGCCGAGTTCCTGCATCGTGTTGTCGATCTTCGGCACGCGGTTCTGCACGTCCTGGTAGCCGTTGCCGTAGTAGGCGCCGGACGTCGTCTCGACGAGCTTCACCTGCTTGGCCGAATCGGCGTACTCGGGGAATTCCGCCGCCAGTTCGAGCATCTTGTGCGCGAGCTCGCGAACCGAGAAGTTGTTCTTCGGATTCCCGATGTTGTAGATCTTGCCCGATGCGACGCCGTTCTTGTTCTCGATGATCTTCATCAGCGCGCTGATGCCGTCGCCGATGTCGGTGAACGCGCGCTTCTGCGAGCCGCCGTCGACGAGGCTGATGTTCTCGCCGCGCACGATGTGGCCGAGGAACTGCGTGACGACGCGCGAACTGCCTTCCTTCGGCGTGTAGATCGAGTCGAGGCCCGGGCCGATCCAGTTGAACGGGCGGAACAGCGTGAAGTTCAGGCCTTCCATCCCGTAACCCCAGATCACGCGGTCCATCAGCTGCTTCGAGCACGCGTAGATCCAGCGCGGCTTGTTGATCGGGCCGTAGGTGAGGGCCGATGCGTCCGGGTCGAACTGCTCGTCCGAGCACATGCCGTAGACCTCGGAGGTCGACGGGAACACGAGGTGCTTGCCGTACTTGACGGCCGAACGCACGATCGGCAGGTTCGCCTCGAAGTCGAGCTCGAACACGCGCAGCGGCTGCTGGACGTAGGTGGCGGGCGTCGCGATCGCGACGAGCGGCAGGATCACGTCGCACTTCTTCACGTGATACTCGACCCACTCCTTGTTGATCGTGATGTCGCCTTCGAAGAAATGCATCCGCTCGTGGTTGACGAGGTCGCCAAGCCGATCGGTCTGCATGTCCATGCCGAACACTTCCCAATCGGTGGTTTCAAGAATGCGCTTCGACAGGTGATGGCCGATGAAGCCGTTCACACCCAGGATCAGGACTTTTTTTGCTTTCATGAATGACGGGAAGAATGAATGAACTGCGCGAATTCCGCGGGCGTCACGACGGTTTCGCTGCCGTCGCGCTGCTGCCACAGCTCGAGAATGGATAGGGCGCGGCTGTCGCCGCAGACGCCGAATAGCGCATTATCGCTTACGTGCAGGCCGGGCGGCAAATCTGCCGCGGCGGCCGCTGCCGGGCTGCCGGGCGCCGCGAGGCGCGCGCGCGCGATCACGAAACGCGTGCCGCCGACGTCCGTGAACGCGCCCGGATACGGCGGCGCGACCGCACGCACCAGGTTGTAGACCTGCGCGGCCGGCTTCGACCAGTCGACGCGGCCGTCTTCGGGCTTGCGCCCGCCGAAGTAGCTGCCGGTCGCGAGATCGTTCGGCAGGTGCGCCGCCTCGCCCGCGAGCAGCGCGGGCAGCACGCGCCAGAGCGTCTGCTCGGCGGCCACCGTGACCTTGTCGAACACCTGCGTGGCCGTGTCGTCCGGCAGGATCGGCACCGCGGTCTGGCCGATGATCGCGCCCGCGTCGGGCTTCGCGGCCATTTCGTGCAGCGTCGCGCCGGTTTCGGTCTCGCCGTTCAGCACGGCCCAGTTGGTCGGTACCCGACCCCGGTATTTCGGCAGCAGCGAACCGTGCATGTTGTACGCGCCGCGCGGCGCGATCGCGAGCAGGTCCACCGGCAGCATGTGCCGGTAGTAGAACGAGAAGATGAAATCCGGCTGCGCGTCCGATACCGCGCGGCGCAGCGCCGGATCGGAGGGATCGGCCGGCGTGACGACCGGAATGCCGTGCTCGGCCGCGACGGCCGCGACGCTGCCGAACCAGATGTTCTCGTTCGGGTTGTCCTCGTGCGTGACGACGAGCGCGACGTCGACGCCGCGCGCGAGCAGCACCTGCAGGCACCGCACGCCGACGTTGTGATACGCGAAGACGATCGCGCGCGGCTTCATTGCGCGGCTCCCGCGCGGTTCTCGCCGGCCGGCACCGCCGGCATGCCGTCGTGCTGCTCGAGCACGGCCTGGATCAGGTAGCGCGGCCGTGCGCGCACCTGCTGGTAGATGCGGCCGACGTATTCGCCGAGCAGGCCGAGCGCGAAGATGATCACGCCGAGCAGGAAGAACGTGATCGCGAACAGCGTGAACACGCCTTGCACTTCCGCGCCGACGATGAAGCGCCGCACGAGCAGCAGCACGAACAGCGCGGCGGAGCCGAGCGACAGGATCACGCCGATGAACGACAGCCACTGCAGCGGCACGACCGAGAAGCCCGTCACGAGGTCGAAGTTCAGCCGGATCAGGCTGTACAGCGAGTACTTCGACTCGCCCGCGAAGCGCTCCTCGTGCGCGACCTCGATTTCGGTCGGCTTCTGCGCGAACGTATAGGCCAGCGCGGGGATGAACGTGTTGACTTCGCCGCACACGTTGATCGTGTCGATGATGCGGCGGCTGTACGCGCGCAGCATGCAGCCCTGGTCGGTCATCTTGATGCGCGTGATGCGCTCGCGCAGCCGGTTCATCATCTGCGACGCCTTGCGCCGCCACAGGCTGTCCTGGCGCTGCTTGCGGATCGAGCCGACGTAGTCGTAGCCCTCGCGCATCTTCGCGATCAGCTTGCCGATTTCCTCGGGCGGGTTCTGCAGGTCGGCGTCGAGCGTGATGACGATCTCGCCGCGCGACTGCGCGAAGCCCGCGAGGATCGCCATGTGCTGGCCGTAGTTGCCGTTGAGCAGCACGACGCGAGTCGTGTCGGGGCGCACGTGGAACTGGTCGGCGAGCATCGCGGCCGAGCGGTCGCGGCTGCCGTCGTTGATCAGGATCACTTCGTATGACGTGTCGAGTGCGTCGAGCGCCGGATACAGCCGCGCGAACAGCGCGGCGAGGCCGTCTTCCTCGTTGTACACGGGGATGATGACCGATACTTCCGGTTGCCCGGCGCCCGGATGCCCGGCGCGTGCTTCTAGGTGACTCATGTACGCTTATTTTCCGTATTGTTCGCAAATCTGGTTGATGGCGTCGACCACGCGACGCACGTCGCCCTCCGTCATCTGCGTGAACAGCGGCAGCGTGACGGTCGACGCGCCATACCGTTCGGCGTGGGGGAACATGCCCTCCTTGAAGCCGCGCGCACGGTACAGCGTGAAAAGATGGATCGCCGGGTAGTGGATGCCCGTGCCGATGCCGCGTTCCTTCATCTGCGCCATGAACTCGGCGCGCGGGATCGACAGCCGCTCGAGCGGCAGCGTGATCTGGAACATGTGCCAGTTGCCGTTCTCGAATTCGGCGACCGGCAGGCCGACGCCGAGCTTCACGGCCGGGCCGCCGTCGAACGCGGCGAAATAAGCCCGGGCGAGCGCGCGGCGCTGCGCGGTGAAGCGCTCGAGGTGCGGCAACTGGCCGAGGCCGACGCGCGCGGCGACGTCGGTCAGGTTGTACTTGCCGCCGAGCACGTCGCAGTCCATCCCGTCGAAGCCCGTGCGCGTGATGCCCTGCAGCCGGTACTTCTGCGCGAGCGTCGCTTCGTCCTCGTTGTTCAACACGAGCGCGCCGCCTTCGATCGTCGTCAGGTTCTTGTTCGCGTGGAAGCTGAACGACACGATGTCGCCGAACGCGCCGATGCGCTTGCCGTTCCACGTCGAGCCGAGCGCCTGCGCCGCATCTTCGATCACGCGCAGGTTGTGCGCGCGCGCGATCGCGTACAGGCGGTCCATGTCGACCGGCAGGCCGGCCAGGTAGACGGGGATGATCGCCTTCGTGCGCGGCGTGATCGCCTGCTCGAGCTTGTCGAGGTCGATGTTGCGCGTGACGGGATCGATGTCGGCGAACACGGGCGTCGCGCCCGTTTCGAGGATCACGTTGCTGGTCGAGACCCACGACGCCGGCGTCGTGATCACCTCGTCGCCGGCGCCGACGCCCGCGATGCGCAGGCCGATCTCGAGCGTGCAGGTGCCCGAGTTGAACGCGCGGACCGGACGGCCGCCGCAGTATTCGGACAGCGCCGCTTCGAATTTCTGGCACTGCGGGCCGGTGGTGATCCAGCCCGAGCGCAGCACTTCGACGACGCCCTGGATGGTTTCCTCGTCGATCTCGGGGCGGGTGAACGGCAGAAACGGAGCGGTAGTCTGGCTCATGAACGCTTTGGCCTGTAATGGCGTGTAATAAAAGGGTCGGGCAATCCCGTCCGAAACCGGCATTAAACACCGGTTGGCGGATTCGTACCGTGATTTTTTGTAGGCGGACGCTTAACGCCGCGAGGCATGCTCAGCTTCGTGCAAGCACGAGTACCCCGATCAAAATGATGCCGATGCCGACGAGCCGCTGGACCGACAGCACCTCGCCGAACAGGTACCAGGCCGCGAATGCGTTGACGACGTAGCCGAGCGACAGCATCGGGTACGCGATCGACACGTCGACCCGCGACAGCCCGAGGATCCAGACGACGACGCTCAGCACGTAGCAGCTCAGGCCGCCGATGATCGGCAACTGGGTCGCGATCTTCAGGCCGACCGGGATGATGTTCGCACGGCTGAATTCGAAGTGTCCAACGGCGTTGACGCCGGCTTTCAGCAGAAGTTGCGCACAGGCGTTGAGCATCACGCCGGTGATGATGCAGACGAACGAAACGGGATTCATGCGGCGGGGGTCCTTACGATTGCGGTTTCTCGACGATCACGCGGCGGTTGTCGCGCGCGATCACGCGCATCGGCACGCCTTGCTTGACCAGCGCGTCGTACTGGCCGGGCGGCATGATCGCGAGCGCATGGGTTTCCTGTTTCCAGCGCGTGATCCATTCGTCGACGGTCGGAATCCATTTGTTCGGCTCCACCGAGATCCCGAACGCGAGCTCGTCCTGGCGCTGGACCATGATCGTCGTGTGGCCCATATAGAACGGGAACGTGTGATCGAGCATCTCGATCGAGTAGAACGGCGTGTCGGGCGGCAGCTTCGCCAGTTCGGCGCGTACGGCGGGCGCGAGTTGCGCGCCCGAGCTGTAGCGGCCGAACTCGTCGTGCCCGGTGCCGCCGATCGTGCCGAACGCGAGCCAGGCGGCGCCGAACGCGGCGATCGCGGCGGCCACGCCCGCGCGGCGGTTCAGCCACGCGGCCGCGAGCGTCAGCGCGGCCGCGATCGCGAGGCCCGCGTACAGCCACATCTGGAACGCGCGGTACAGCGCGTTCGGCGTGCGGGCATCGCCCTGGTACGCGAGGAAGATGATCCCGAATGCCGCGGCGACGAAGAACACGAGGTAGCCGAGCAGGTGGCGGCGGAACCGGTCGGCCGACACCAGCGGCAGGTACGCGCCGACGATCAGCGCGAGCGCCGGCGCGATCGGCAGCACGTACGAGATCAGCTTCGAATGCGACGCGCTGAAGAACAGGAAGATGAACGCGCTCCAGATCAGCAGCACGAGCATCGGCGAGAAGCCGTTCGGCTGGCGCGGCATCCGCAGCGCATGGCGGATGCTTTGCCACGCGACCGACAGCCACGGCAGGAAGCCGACCAGCAGCACCGGCACGAAGTAGTACAGCGGCCCGGGGCGGTTCTGTTCCGGGGTCAGGTAGCGGCGGAACTGCTGGACGATGAAGAAGAAGTTGAAGAACTCGGGGTTGCGCTGCTGGACGAGCACGAACCACGGCGTGACGATCGCGAAGAAGATCACGAGGCCGCTGACGAGATACAGGCGCTTCCACAGCGCCCAGTCGCGCGCGATCAGCGTGTAGAGCACGAGCACGGCGCCGGGCAGGATCAGGCCGACGAGGCCCTTCGACAGCACCGCGAACGCCATTGCGGCCCAGCACGCCCACATCCAGCCGCGCACCGCGGCCGGGCGCAGCCCGGGCCGCTGCGCGAGCAGCAGCGAGCACAGCGACAGCGCCATCCAGAACGCGAGCCCCATGTCGAGCGCGTTGAAGTGGCCCATCAGGTTCCAGTACGGCGAGCTCGCGAGCACGACGGCCGCGAGGAAGCCCGACAGCGGGTTGAACAGGCGCGCGCCGGTGAAGCCGACGAGCAGCACGCCGGCGAAGCTCACGACGGCCGTGTAGAGGCGCGCCTGCCATTCGCCGATGCCGAACCACGCGAACGTCAGCGCGTTCAGCCAGGTCTGCAGCGGCGGCTTCTCGAAGTACTTGTAGCCGTTGTAGCGTGGCGTGATCCAGTCGCCGGTGACGAACATCTCGCGTGCCATCTCCGCGTAGCGGCCTTCGTCGCTCGGGATCAGGTGGCGCAGCCCGAGCGGCGCGAACCAGACGATCGCGAGCGCGACGAGCAGGAGGACGAGCGTGATGCGATTGAGCGGTAGCCTCGACGGCGTATCGTTCATGGGTTTTCAGCCTGTTGGTTGTTGTGACGGGCCGCCGGCGGATTGCGCCGGGGGCGGGCGGCCTGGCCGGGGCGATCCGGGGATCGACCCGCTGCGCCGGCCCGAGTTTTACCGCATCGGGGATTAACGTTCAATTAAGAGCGCAGCGGCGACCTTGCGGCCCTCGGCCATCAGGATGTTGTAGGTGCGGCACGCGGCCTGGAAATCCATCGTCTCGACGCCGATCCGCCTGGCCGTGAGCGCGGCAACCAGTCGCGGGTGCGGGAAGCGCAGCCGCGCGCCGCTGCCGAAGATCACGAGTTCGGGCGTCGGGTCGAGCAGCATCGCGAAATGCTCGGGCGCGAGCGCGTCGAACGACGACACGGGCCATGCCTGGACCGGCGCGCCGGGCAGCACGATGACGCTCGTTTCATGGCGTTCGAGATTGACGTCGACATAATCGGGGCCGTAGCCGGTGACGGTGTTGAGCGCGCCGCTCGCGTCCTGGTGCAGTTTCAAATCGGTATTCCGCGGTTCCGTAGGGGAATGTGTTGCAGGGCCACACGGGCCCGGGGCGGCCGGTTTCGCGCGCCTGTGCGCGCGGGACGCCTGACGGCGCGGGCCCGGCGCGGCTATGGTGCATTGCGAAAGTCGGCCAAAATCCGCTAAATTATAACTTTTTGGTCGCCCCCGGGCGCCACTTGCATCGCGCGCTGCCACAAGCCGCGCCCGATCGCCCGCTTTTTCCCAGTCTAGACAGCGCGCACAGACCGGCCGCTTTCCAGTTTTGATCCCGTCCCCCCGGCCGCAAGGCCAACCCAGGAACCGTGTCGTCGTGAAACCGATTCAGAAGTCGAACAAGCTGCTCAACGTCTGCTACGACATCCGTGGCCCGGTGCTCGAGCACGCCAAGCGCCTCGAGGAAGAAGGCCACCGCATCATCAAGCTGAACATCGGCAACCTCGCGCCGTTCGGCTTCGACGCACCGGACGAGATCATCCAGGACATGATCCGCAACCTGCCGGCGTCGTCGGGCTATTCGGATTCGAAAGGCGTGTTCTCGGCCCGCAAGGCCGTGATGCACTACACGCAGGAAAAGGGCGTCGTGGGCGTCGGTCTCGACGACATCTACATCGGCAACGGCGCGTCCGAGCTGATCGTGATGGCGACCCAGGCGCTGCTGAACGACGGCGACGAAGTGCTGCTGCCCGCGCCCGACTACCCGCTGTGGACGGCGGCGGTGAGCCTGTCGGGCGGCACGCCCGTGCACTACGTGTGCGACGAGCAGAACGCGTGGATGCCCGATCTCGACGACATCCGCCGCAAGATCACGCCGAACACGAAGGCGATCGTCGTGATCAACCCGAACAACCCGACGGGCGCGCTTTATTCCGACGAATTGCTGCTGGAGCTGCTCGAGATCGCGCGCCAGCACGGGCTGATCGTGTTTGCCGACGAGGTCTACGACAAGATCGTCTACGACGGCCTCGAGCACACGGCGATGGGCTCGCTGTCGGAGGACGTGATCACCGTCACGTTCAACAGCCTGTCGAAGAGCTATCGCTCGTGCGGCTACCGCGCGGGCTGGATGGCCGTGTCGGGCCTCGGCGGCGACAACCGCCGGCGCGCGAAGGATTACCTCGAGGGGCTCGGCATCCTGTCGTCGATGCGCCTGTGCGCGAACGTGCCGGGGCAGTTCGCGATCCAGACGGCGCTCGGCGGCTACCAGAGCATCAACGAGCTGATCATGCCGAGCGGGCGCCTGTACAAGCAGCGCGAGCTCGCGTACGACATGCTCACGTCGATTCCGGGCGTGACCTGCGTGAAGCCGCAGGCCGCGCTGTACATGTTTCCGCGCCTCGATCCGAAAATCTATCCGATCCAGAACGACCAGCAGTTCATACTCGACCTGCTGCTCGAAGAGCGCGTGCTGCTCGTGCAGGGCACGGGTTTCAACTGGGCGACGCCGGACCACTTCCGCGTGGTCTTCCTGCCGAACCTCGACGACCTGACCGATTCGATCAACCGGATCGCACGCTTCCTCGACGGCTACCGCAAGCGCCATTCGGCCTGAGCGGACAGGACCACACGGAACCCATTACTTCTTACTCATCGATCACACGCAGCATGGAACCGATCAAAGTTGGCCTGTTGGGCTTCGGCACGGTGGGCAGCGGCACCTTCACGGTGCTGCGCCGCAACCAGGAAGAAATCAAGCGACGCGCGGGGCGCGGCATCGAGGTGACGCGCATTGCCGTGCGCAACCCGGCCAAGGCGCAGGCTGTGCTCGGCGGCGACGCCGGCGCCGCGCAGATCACCGACGATTTCAATTCGGTCGTCGACGATCCGTCGATCGCGATCATCGCCGAGATGATCGGCGGAACGGGCATCGCGCGCGAACTCGTGCTGCGCGCGATCGCGAACGGCAAGCACGTCGTGACGGCGAACAAGGCGCTGCTCGCGGTGCACGGCACCGAGATCTTCGAGGCCGCGCGCGCGAAGGGCGTGATGGTCGCGTTCGAGGCGGCCGTCGCCGGCGGCATCCCGATCATCAAGGCGCTGCGCGAAGGCCTGACCGCGAACCGCATCCAGTACATCGCGGGCATCATCAACGGCACGACGAACTACATCCTGTCGGAAATGCGCGACCGCGGGCTCGACTTCGCGACCGCGCTGAAGGCCGCGCAGGAGCTCGGCTACGCGGAAGCCGATCCGACCTTCGACATCGAAGGCATCGACGCCGCGCACAAGGCGACGATCATGAGCGCGATCGCGTTCGGCGTGCCGGTGCAGTTCGATCGCGCGTACGTCGAGGGCATCAGCAAGCTCGACGCAACCGACATCCGCTACGCGGAAGAACTCGGCTACCGGATCAAGCTGCTCGGCATCGCGCGCCGCGCCGAAAACGGCATCGAGCTGCGCGTGCACCCGACGCTGATCCCGGAAAAGCGCCTGCTCGCGAACGTCGAAGGCGCGATGAACGCGGTCGTCGTGCACGGCGACGCGGTCGGCACGACGCTGTACTACGGCAAGGGCGCGGGCGCGGAGCCGACCGCGTCGGCGGTGGTCGCGGATCTCGTCGACGTCACGCGCCTGCATACGGCCGACCCCGAGCATCGCGTGCCGCACCTCGCGTTCCAGCCCGACAGCCTGTCGAACACGCCGATTTTGCCGATCGAGGAAGTCACGAGCGGCTACTACCTGCGCCTGCGGGTGGCCGACCAGACCGGCGTGCTCGCCAACATCACGCGGATCCTCGCCGAATCGGGCATTTCGATCGACGCGCTGCTGCAGAAGGAATCGGAGCAGGTCGACGGCGCGAACGGCGAAACCGACATCATCCTGATCACGCACGAGACGCTCGAGAAGAACGTCAACGCGGCGATCGCGCAAATCGAAAGCCTCGCGACGGTCGTGTCGAAGGTGACGAAGCTGCGCATGGAAGCGCTGAACTGAGGCGGAAGACATGAACTACATCTCCACGCGCGGCGCCGGCATCGGCGAGCGCCATACGTTCTCCGACATCCTGCTCGGTGGTCTCGCGAAGGACGGCGGGCTCTACCTGCCGGCCGAGTATCCGAAGGTGTCCGCCGACGAGCTCGCGCGCTGGCGCGCGCTGCCGTACGCGGATCTCGCATTCGAGATCCTGTCGAAGTTCTGCGACGACGTGCCGGCCGACGACCTGCGCGCGATCACGCGCCGCACGTATACGGCCGACGTGTACAGCAACACGCGCCACGGCGAGAACGCAGCCGACATCACGCCGCTGAAGACGCTCGGCACCGAGAACGGCGCGCCGATCTCGCTGCTCGAACTGTCGAACGGCCCGACGCTCGCGTTCAAGGACATGGCGATGCAGCTGCTCGGCAACCTGTTCGAGTACACGCTCGCGAAGCACGGCGAGGCGCTGAACATTCTCGGCGCGACGTCGGGCGACACGGGCAGCGCGGCCGAATACGCGATGCGCGGCAAGGCCGGCGTGCGCGTGTTCATGCTGTCGCCGCACAAGAAGATGAGCGCGTTCCAGACGGCCCAGATGTTCAGCCTGCAGGATCCGAACATCTTCAACCTCGCGGTCGAAGGCGTGTTCGACGACTGCCAGGACATCGTGAAGGCCGTGTCGAACGATCACGCGTTCAAGGCGCAGCAGAAGATCGGCACGGTCAACTCGATCAACTGGGCGCGCGTCGTCGCACAGGTCGTGTACTACTTCAAGGGCTACTTCGCGGCGACGCAGTCCAACGACGAGCGCGTGTCGTTCACGGTACCGTCCGGCAACTTCGGCAACGTATGCGCGGGCCACATCGCGCGGATGATGGGGCTGCCGATCGCGAAGCTCGTGGTCGCGACCAACGAGAACGACGTGCTCGACGAGTTCTTCCGCACGGGCGCGTATCGCGTGCGCAGCGCCGAGAACACGTATCACACGAGCAGCCCGAGCATGGACATCTCGAAGGCGTCGAACTTCGAGCGCTTCGTGTTCGACCTGCTCGGCCGCGATCCGGCGCGCGTGATGCAGCTGTTCCGCGACGTCGAGGAGAAGGGCGGCTTCGACCTCGCGGCGAGCGGCGATTTCGCTCGCGTCGCGGAGTTCGGCTTCGTGTCGGGCCGCAGCAGCCACACGGACCGCATCGCGACGATCCGCGACGTGTTCTCGCGCTACGACACGATGATCGATACGCACACGGCCGATGGCGTGAAGGTTGCGCGCGAACATCTCGACGCAGGCGTGCCGATGGTCGTGCTCGAAACGGCGCAACCGATCAAGTTCGGCGAGACGATCCGTGAAGCGCTCGAGCGCGAAGCCGAGCGGCCGGCCGCATTCGACGGGCTCGAGGCGCTGCCGCAGCGCTTCAAGGTCGTGAAGGCTGACGCGCAGCAGGTGAAGGACTTCATCGCCGCGCATACGGGCGCGTGACGTACGGCCGGGCCTGCAGGCCCGGCTGCGCAGGACGGCCGGAATGCCGATTCGTCGAACGGATCGGGGTTCCGGCCGTTTCGTTTGGCGATGCGGTGCAGCGGTACTGCGATATGCAGGCGTTCGGCGGCGCGCCGCGCGTCTGCAGCCGAACGTCGCGCGAAACGGGTGCCAGACCCGCGCGTTCGCGACGATCACAGTTCTCGCATGTCCGCCATATCGCGCGCCCGCGCGACGGCGTCGCTACAATGACGTATTGACTCCAACGTTCCCCGATTCCATCGATGTCGAACCCGAATCCCGCGGCGCCTCGCGCGCCGATGCTGTCGACCGCCGAGGCGCTCGCCGCGCTGCTCGATGCCGCGAAGCCGCTGCCCGGCACCGAAACCGTCGCCACGCTCGACGCGCTCGGCCGCGTGCTGGCGGCCGACGTGAGCTCGCCGCTCGACGTGCCGCCGATGCATACGAGCGCGATGGACGGTTATGCGGTGCGCGTCGCCGACCTGCTGCACGGCGAGCGGCGTCTGCCGGTGTCGCAGCGGATTCCGGCCGGTCATCTGGCCGTGCCGCTCGCGGCCGGCACGGCCGCGCGGATCTTCACCGGCGCGACGGTGCCGCCGGGCGCCGACGCCGTCGTGATGCAGGAGCAGACGTCGGCCGACGGCGATGCGGTCGAGATCCTGCATACGCCGAAGGCCGGTGAATGGATCACCGCGCAGGGCGCGGACATCCGGCAGGGCGCGGTGATCCTGCCGGCCGGCACGCGGCTCACGCCGCAGGCGCTCGGCCTGGCCGCATCGGTCGGCTGCGCGCAACTGTCGGTCGCACGGCGGATTCGCGTCGCGGTGTTCTTCACCGGCGACGAGCTGACGATGCCGGGCGAGCCGCTGAAGCCTGGCGCGATCTACAACTCGAACCGCTTCACGCTGCGCGGGCTGCTGGAGCGGCTCGGCTGCCACGTGACCGACTACGGGATCGTGCCCGACTCGCTCGCCGCGACGCGCGACACGCTGCGCGAGGCCGCGCGCGATCACGACGTGATCCTGACGAGCGGCGGCGTATCGGTCGGTGACGAGGATCACGTGAAGCCGGCCGTCGAGGCCGAAGGGCGGCTCGCGCTGTGGCAGATCGCGATGAAGCCCGGCAAGCCGCTCGCGTACGGCGCGGTGCGGCGCGGCGACGATCGCCCCGATGCGCACTTCATCGGGCTGCCCGGCAACCCCGTATCGAGCTTCGTCACGTTCCTGCTGTTCGTGCGGCCGTTCCTGCTGCGCCTGTCCGGCGTGCGCGACGTCGCGCCGCGCGCGCTGTCGCTGCGCGCCGACTTTTCGCAAGGCAAGGGCGACCGGCGCAACGAATTCCTGCGCGCACGCGTCAATGCGGCCGGCGGCCTCGATCTGTTCCCGAACCAGAGCTCGGCGGTGCTGACGTCGACGGTCTGGGGCGACGGCCTGATCGACAATCCGCCGCAGCACGCGATCAGCGCAGGCGAGACCGTGCGTTTCATTCCGTTTTCCGAATTGCTGTCGTAACGCGGCGGCTTCCCGAACCATGAAGATTCAGCTGAAATTTTTTGCAAGCGTACGAGAAGCGCTGGGCGTCGCCGACGAGCAGGCCGACGTGCCGGACAGCGTAACGACCGTCGGCGACGTGCGCGCGTGGCTGCGCGTGCGCGGCGGTGCGTGGGCCGAGACGCTCGCCGAAGGGCGCGCATTGCGCATGGCGTGCAACCACGAGATGACCGATCCCGACACGCGGCTCACCGAGGGCTGCGAGGTCGCGTTCTTTCCGCCGGTGACGGGCGGTTGAGCTTGGCATGGGACCGGAGCGTGTGATGGCAACGATACGAATCCAGACCGACGACTTCGATCTGAACGCCGAAGTCGCGGCATTACGCGCGCGCAATCCGAAGATCGGCGCGATCGCGTGCTTCGTCGGCACCGTGCGCGACCTGAACGAAGGCGATTCGGTCGCCGCGATGGAGCTCGAGCACTATCCGGGGATGACCGAGAAGGCGCTCGAGAAGATCGCTGCCGAGGCCTGCCGGCGCTGGCCGGGCATCGACGTCGCGATCGTGCATCGGGTCGGCAGGCTCCTGCCGCTCGACCAGATCGTGATGGTGGCGACGGTCGCCGCGCATCGCGGCGATGCGTTCGCGTCGTGCGAGTTCGTGATGGACTACCTGAAGACCGAAGCGCCGTTCTGGAAGAAGGAAACGACGCCTGACGGCGAGCGCTGGGTCGATGCGCGCAGCACCGACGATGCGGCGCTCGCGCGCTGGGGCGTCGAATCGGGCAACACGCCGCGCTGAGCGCGGCGTCCGCGCGATGCGGCGATGTGCTGCATGTGCGCAAACGTCGCGCGCGATGTGTACGCGTTACGCGTCCGGATCGGCGCTGCGCCCGATGATCTTCGTCGGAAACGGTTCGCCGCGGGCACGCGACGGCAATGCGTGCGGATCGTCGCCCGCGTCGCGGCGGCGCGGCGCGATCGCATCGAGCAGCGCCTGCTGCTCGGGCGGAATCCGGTAATCCCAGCCGAACCGGCTCAACTGCAGGCTTTGCGCGATCCGCAGCGCGGGTTCCATGAAGCGGATCGCCGCAGGCGGCGCGTAGCGCGCCTCGACGGTCTTCAGGAACAGCGACAGCCAGCGGCTGAAATGGGCCGGCTCGATCCCGTCGAGCGGCTGGTGCGCCTGCTGCACGTTGCCGCGATAGCCCTTGGTGCCGAGCACGAGGCTCGACCAGAACGTGACCATCTTCGGCAGATGGTCGTCCCAGCGGCCGGCCAGCTTCGCGTCGAACACGGGCCCGAGCAGCGGATCGGCGCGCACGCGGTCGTAAAACGCGTAGACGAGATCGCGGATGTTGTCTTCGGTCGGCTCGGCATCGCGAGGGCGGGCCGGGGCGGTTTCGGGCGAGGCAGGCAGGGCGGTCATGGCAAAAAGGGCCGGGAGATCGAGGCAACGACGAAGCGGCGGCGCGGGCAACGCGCAGGACGCCGGCAGGATTTTGACGCAAAATAGCGTCCAACACCCCCTGAAAACGTGCGGATGTAACGCATCTTATTGCGCGCGCGCCATCCGGGCAACCCGGGGCTGCGGAACGGGACCGTCAGCCGGCCCGGCGCATCCCGACCGGCCCGGCCCGCGCAATCGGGGCACGATCGATCTTTTCCGTATTCGCCCATGAGACTCACCGACTACACCGATTATTCGCTGCGCGTGATGCTGTACCTTGCCGTGCGCGGCGAGGGGCTCGCGACGATCCAGGAGATCTCGGACGCCTACGGCATCTCGAAGAACCATCTGATGAAAGTCGTGCAGCAGCTCGGCGAGTTGGGATGGGTCGACACGGTCCGCGGCCGCAACGGCGGGCTGCGGCTGTTCCCCGAATCGCTGCTGCTGACGGTCGGCCAGGTCGTGCGCGCGACCGAGAACGACTTCGCGCTGGTCGGCTGTTTTTCGACCGACGGCAGCGAGTCGCGCGGCTGCGTGATCGAGCCGCAGTGTCGCCTGAAGGGGGTGCTGGCGGCCGCGCGCGATGCGTTCTTCGCCGAGCTCGATCGTCACACGCTCGGCGAACTGGTCGAACCCGCGTCGCCGCTTGCTGCGTTGCTCGGCATCCGCCCGGTCGCGCTCGTGCGCGCCGCACCGTCACTGGACGAATCGCCTGCGCCCGTCGAGCCGCCGTCGACGGCCGGCTGACACGCGAGCACCGCGTCCCGCGATCCGGCCGCGTCCCGCCCCTGGGCCGCGGCATTGCCATCCAGCGATTTTTTGCGCTGAATCAACCCGAATTCTGCTTGAAAGCCGCATAACCATCCTCATCTTGGTGTTAATCGAAAATTGGAGGTCTCGACAAAATGAGAATCGACAAGCTCACCACCAAGTTCCAGGAAGCACTCGCGGACGCGCAAAGCCTCGCGGCAGGCCGCGACAATCAATACATCGAACCCGTTCACGTACTGGCGGCGCTGGTCGCGCAGCACGACGGTTCCGCCCGTTCGCTGATGTCGCGCGCGGGTGTTCACGTGCAGGCGCTGCAAGGCGCGCTGAACGAAGCGATCTCGCGCCTGCCGCAAGTCACGGGCACGGGCGGCGACATCCAGATTGGCCGCGAGTTGGCCGGGCTGCTGAATCAGGCCGACAGGGAAGCGCAGAAGCTCAACGACACGTTCATCGCGAGCGAGATGTTCCTGCTCGCCGTGTCCGACGACAAGGGCGATGCCGGCAAGCTCGCGCGTCAGCACGGCCTCACGCGCAAGGCGCTCGAAGCCGCGATCGCCGCGGTGCGCGGCGGCTCGCAGGTGCACAGCCAGGATGCCGAAAGCCAGCGAGAGGCGCTGAAGAAGTACACGGTCGACCTGACCGAGCGCGCCCGTTCGGGCAAGCTCGATCCGGTGATCGGCCGCGACGACGAAATCCGCCGCTCGATCCAGATCCTGCAGCGCCGCACGAAGAACAACCCGGTGCTGATCGGCGAGCCGGGCGTCGGCAAGACGGCGATCGTCGAAGGGCTCGCGCAGCGGATCGTCAACGGCGAAGTGCCCGAGACGCTGAAGGGCAAGCGCGTGCTGTCGCTCGACATGGCCGCGCTGCTCGCCGGCGCGAAGTACCGCGGCGAGTTCGAGGAGCGGCTGAAGGCCGTGCTCAACGACATCGCGAAGGACGAAGGCCAGACGATCGTCTTCATCGACGAGATCCACACGATGGTCGGCGCGGGCAAGGCCGAAGGCGCGATGGATGCGGGCAACATGCTGAAGCCGGCGCTGTCGCGCGGCGAGCTGCACTGCATCGGCGCGACCACGCTCGACGAATACCGCAAGTACATCGAAAAGGATGCCGCGCTCGAACGCCGCTTCCAGAAGGTGCTCGTCGACGAGCCGAGCGTCGAGGCGACGATCGCGATCCTGCGCGGGCTGCAGGAGAAGTACGAACTGCACCACGGCGTCGACATCACCGACCCGGCGATCGTTGCCGCGGCCGAGCTGTCGCATCGCTACATCACCGACCGCTTCCTGCCCGACAAGGCGATCGACCTGATCGACGAAGCCGCTTCGAAGATCAAGATGGAAATCGATTCGAAGCCCGAAGAGATGGACAAGCTCGACCGCCGGCTGATCCAGCTGAAGATCGAGCGCGAAGCCGTGAAGAAGGAGCAGGACGAAGCGTCGCAGAAGCGCCTGCAGCTGATCGAGGAAGAGATCGACCGCCTCGGCCGCGAGTATGCGGACCTCGAGGAGATCTGGACCGTCGAGAAGGCCGCGGTGCAGGGCAGCGCGCAGCTCAAGGAAGAGATCGAGAAGGCGCGGGCGGACATCGCGCGGCTGCAGCGTGAAGGCAAGCTTGAGAAGGTCGCGGAGCTGCAGTACGGCAAGCTGCCGCAGCTCGAGGCGCAACTGAAGCAGGTCACGCAGGCCGAAGAGCGGGAGCAGCACAACCCGACGCGTCCGCGCCTGCTGCGCACGCAGGTCGGCGCCGAGGAAATCGCGGAAGTCGTGTCGCGTTCGACGGGAATTCCCGTGTCGCGAATGATGCAGGGCGAACGCGAAAAGCTGCTGCACATCGAGGAAAAGCTGCATGAGCGCGTGGTCGGCCAGCACGAGGCGATCGGCGCGGTGGCCGACGCGATCCGCCGTTCGCGCGCGGGTCTCGCCGATCCGAACCGTCCGTACGGCTCGTTCCTGTTCCTCGGCCCGACGGGTGTCGGCAAGACCGAGCTGTGCAAGGCGCTGGCGTCGTTCCTGTTCGATTCGGAAGAGCACCTGATCCGCATCGACATGAGCGAGTTCATGGAGAAGCACAGCGTCGCGCGGCTGATCGGCGCGCCGCCGGGTTATGTCGGCTACGAGGAAGGCGGCTACCTGACGGAAGCCGTGCGCCGCAAGCCGTACAGCGTGATCCTGCTCGACGAGATCGAGAAGGCGCATCCGGACGTGTTCAACGTGCTGCTGCAGGTGCTCGACGACGGCCGCATGACGGACGGGCAGGGGCGCACGGTCGACTTCAAGAACACGGTGATCGTGATGACGTCGAACCTCGGCTCGCAGGTGATCCAGGCGATGACCGGTGCGCCGCAGGACGAGATCAAGGACGCGGTGTGGCTCGAAGTGAAGCAGCATTTCCGCCCCGAGTTCCTGAACCGGATCGACGACGTCGTCGTGTTCCATGCGCTCGACCGCAGCAACATCGAGTCGATCGCGAAGATCCAGCTGGCGCGCCTGCACGACCGGCTCGCGAAGCTCGACATGGCGCTCGACGTGTCGGAAGCGGCGCTCGAGCAGATCGCGAAGGTCGGCTACGATCCGCTGTTCGGCGCGCGGCCGCTGAAGCGCGCGATCCAGCAGGAGATCGAGAACCCGGTCGCGAAGCTCATCCTCGCGGGCCGCTTCGGTCCGAAGGACGTGATTCCGGTCGACGTCAACGACGGCAAGTTCGTGTTCGACCGCGTCGTTCACTGAACGCTGGCCACCGGCCGCACGCCCGGTTCGCGCCGGGCGCGCAAAAACAAACACCCCGCCTCGGCGGGGTGTTTGCATATGGAGCGGCCCGATTGGGCCATGAAGCGGGGGCCATGAAGCGGTGCGGGCTCAGGCCTGCTTGTTGCCGCCGAACATGCCGGCGAGCTGCGTCAGCGTGCCGAGCACGTTCGACGTATCGATCTGGCCGCCGGCCGGCACTTCGCCGTTCGGCGTCGCGCTGTTGACGACGTGCGGCAGCACCTGCGCGAGGATCGACGAGGCCTGACCCGGATCGATGCCGATCTTGCTCGCGAGTGAACCGACGACGTCCGAGCCGAGCACGTTCTGCAGCGTGTCGGCCGAGATCGGCTGGTTCTCGCCGGTGCCGACCCATGAGCCGATGACCTCGCCGGCGCCGCCTTTCTGGAACTTCTCGATCAGGCCGTTCAGGCCGCCCGGCTGGTTGTTGATGAATTCGAGTGCGGTCGCGATGAGCGCGCTTTGCGAGTTGCCGCCGGCCTGGCCGCCGATCAGACCGCCTACGATGTCGAGGAGACCCATGGTTCTTCACCTTTACCGATAAGGGCGCCGCAATAAGGGCGCCCGTTGAACGAATGCCGCGCGCACGCCGTCGCGCGCGCGGCGCACATCAGGCGCCCGACGCCGCGGCGGCGGAGGCTGCCTTGTCCTTCTTGCTCTTTTTCTTCGAACCCTTCGCCGCCTTCGCGGACGACGCTGCGGCCGGTGCGCTCGCACCCGCGTCGGCGGATGCCGCTGCGGCCGCTGCCGCCTTTTCCTTCTTCGACGCGCGCTTGGCCTTCGCCGGCTTCGTTGCCGCTTCCGGCGCGCTTGCCGCCGGGGCAGGCGCCGTAGCCGTCGTGCCGCCCGTCGCCGTGGTGGACGTCGATGCGGTGCCTGCCGAAGTCGTTGCCGATGTGGTGGCCGACGTCGTCGCGGCCGGCTTCGACAGCTTCACGCCTTTCGGCGGCGTCGACGAGCCGCCGATCGTCAGGCCGTTTTCCTCGAGATGCCCGACCGATTTCGTGCCGAGGCCCTTCACCCGATTTGCGAGATCGTCGGCGTCCTTGAATGGGCCGTTCTTGGTGCGTTCGTCGATGATCGCCTTCGACTTGACGGGCCCGAGACCCTTCACGGCTTCGAGCGCGGCCTGGTCGGCCGTGTTGACTTCGACGGCCGCGGCAAAGCCTGCGGCGAGCGACAGCGATAGCGCGACGAACAGCATCAGCAGCTTTTTCAGCATGGCAAAGGCTCCCTGGTTCTGACGGATGAATGGCTGTTGCAACGGACGGCGGGGCGAGGCCTGGCCGGGCGTCGCCGTTAAGCATAGGACAAATGCGTGCCCTTTTTAAGACAGGCTGACCGAATCTTGCTGAAGGCTTGCGTCGCTGTAAAGGCCGAAAGCCGCGCCGGGCGGCGTTTTTGACCATTCTTTACGGTATCGAGGGGGATCGCGGGTTATCGCGACGCTGGCTGTTCGACAGGGCTTGACTTAGAGTGAACTCTAACTCCTAACCTTGTTCCTGCCATGTCGAAAACCGCATCCAAACCTTCCTCCGCCGGTCCGCTGACGATCGGGCAAGTCGCCGAGCTGACCGGCGTGTCGACGCATACGCTGCGGTATTACGAGCAGGCCGGCCTGCTGCGCGCGATTTCGCGCACGGCGGCCGGGCACCGGCTCTATGCGCCGGCCGACCTTGACTGGCTGGCGTTCGTGATGCGACTGAAGGCGACCGGCATGCCGATCGCGCAGATGCAGCAGTTCGCGGCGCTGCGCGCGCAAGGCGAGCCGACGTTCGGTGCGCGGCGCCGGTTGCTGGTTGCGCATCGCGACGCGGTGCGGGTGCATATCGCGGAGCTGCAGGCGAGCCTCGACGCGATCGGCGACAAGATCGCGTACTACGAGGCGCGGGAACGCGATACGGAACGACGGGCGACACCTTCTCACTCTCAATCGGAACAGGACGGACACGATGGAACAACTCGTTGAAGATCGTTATACGCGCGGCTGGAACAAACTGAAGGAAATCGACGGCGAAGTGGGCGAACGCGTGATCGCGGCGCTTGCACCGATCGCGCCGGATTTCGGGCGGCTCCTGGTCGAGTTCAGTTTCGGCGACATCTACAGCCGGCCGCAGCTCGACCTGAAAGCACGCGAGATCGCGACGATCGCGGCGCTGGCCGCGCTCGGCAACGCACAGCCGCAACTGAAGGTGCATATCGAGGCTGCGCTGAACGTCGGCTGCACGCGCGACGAGATCGTCGAGGTGTTCATGCAGGTGGCCATCTACGCGGGTTTCCCGGCCGCGCTGAACGCGCTGTTCGCCGCGCACGAGGTGTTCGTGCGGCGCGACGAAGCGGCGGGTGAGGCCGGGAAAGCAAGCGAAGCGGCCGCGCAGACCGCGTGATGGCGGTCGCGCCGGCTCGTCACGCGCGGTGCGGCGCGACGATCCGGTGTTTCGCGATCCGCCGGTACAGCGTCGCGCGCGAGATGCCGAGCGCCTGCGCGGCCGCGTCGGGCCGCCAGCGGTGCGCGGTGAGCGCCGCGACGATGCGGCCGCGCTCGTCGTCGGGCAGTGCGCCGGCCGGGGCGCCGCCGAGCTGTGCGGCGAGGTCGGCCGGCAGGTCGCGCCGCGTCACGCGCGCTGTGTCGCACACCGCGCACGCATAGCGCAGCACGTTGCGCAGCTGCCGTACGTTGCCGGGCCACGGATAGGCGGCGAGCTGTTCGGCGAGCGTCGCGTCGAGCGTGAGTACGTGGCCAGTCGCCTGCGCTTCCTCGGCGAACACGGCGGTAATCACGTCGCGCACGTCTGCGCGCTCGCGCAGCGGCGGCAGTTCGAACGTCGCGCCGCTCAGCCGGTAATACAGATCTTCGCGGAACGTGCCGTCGGCCACCATGCGCGCGAGATCGCGGTGCGTCGCGCAGATCACATCGAGGTCGACGCGCACGGGCGTGTCGCTGCCGAGCGGCACGACCTCGCCGTCGGCGAGCACGCGCAACAGCCGTGTCTGCAGCGCGAGCGGCATGTCGCCTATTTCGTCGAGAAACAGCGTGCCGCCGTCGGCAAGCGCGATCTTGCCGCGCGCGCCGTGCTTGCGTGCGCCGGTGAACGCGCCGGCCGCATAGCCGAACAGTTCGCTCTCGATCAATGCTTCCGGCAGCGCGCCGCAGTTGACGGCGACGAACGGTCGCGCACGCCGCGCACCGGCGTCGTGGATCGCGCGCGCGAATACTTCCTTGCCCGCACCGGTCTCGCCGAGCACGAGAATCGGCAGCCGCTTGCTCGCGACCCGCAGCACGAGCTCCGCTTGTTGCGCGATGTGCGCGTCGCTGCTGTGCAGGAACGGCGTCAGCGCGCCGACGTGGCGTGGCGCGGTGCCCGCGCGCCGCGCTACCGTGCCGGGCTCGCGGCCGGCGCGTCGTAGCGGCGCACGCAGCCGCGCATAGAGCGGTGCGCCGGTTGCGCGCAGCCGCAGCGCGACGATCGTGTCGAGCCGCGCGGCATCGCGCAGCGGCATCTCGGTTGCGTCGAATATCTCGTCGATATGGCGCGGTTCGCGCAGCGCCGGCAGCGCGTCGCGGGCCTGCCGGTTCGCGGCGACGATATTGCCGCATTCGTCGAACGCGATCAGCCACTCGGGTTGCGCTTCGACGTAGTGACGGTTCGGATGCCCGAACAATATCCAGTGCTGCGCGGTGCTGTGCACGAAGTAGCCGTCCTCGATCAGCGCCGCGCTTTGCCGCACGAGCTGGTAGACGAGGCGCTGGCTGTCGCGGCCGTCAGGCGAATGGACGGCCGACGCGTCGAGCACGCCGATCAGCTCGCCGCCCGGCGAGAAGATCGGCGCCGCGCTGCAGGTGAGCGTCGTGAACGCCGCGCGAAAATGATCGGTCTTGTGTACGGTGATCGGCGCGAGATCGGTCAGCACGCTCGCGACGCCGCACGTCCCTTCCTCGCTTTCCGACCAGCACGAGCCGATGTGCAGCCCCGCATGGCGGAAGTCGTTGCGGCGCTCGCGGTCGATCCGGTAGTCGATCGTCACGCCGTGCGCGTCGGTCAGCATCACGCAATAGTCGGCGACGCGGATCATGTCGTGCAGCCGCGTCAGGCACTGGCCCGACGCACGCAGGAAGGCTTCCTCCTTGTCGCGCACTTCGCGCAGCTCGGACGCGGTCAGCACGCGCGGGCCGATCGACGAAGCGGGGTCGAGACAGTAGCGCTCCAGCGAACGTTGCCACGACGACACGAGGCGCGCGGAATCGGCCGGCGCGGGCAGGCGTCCGGCGAGCGCGCCGAGTACACGGTCGGCGTGCTGGGCCTGGGGGACGGCGTAGGGCATGGTCGGCTCCGGTTCCGTACGGCGGGGAATTCGATGTTCTTGTAGCACATCCGGTCCGGCGGATCACATTGCATCGCAGCACGCAGCACGCGTGAGACGTTCGTCTCACGTGTCTCTCGCCCGGTCTCGCGCGGTTGAGACGCCCGCATGCGTGGCGCGCAGCGGTCGTCCGGCTTGTCGCGGCATGCGCCACGCCGCATCGACGCAGGGTTTGCAGGCAGCGCGGCGCGCTTGCGCAGGCGTCGCGACGAGCGCGCCGTCGCAACGACGACGTGAGACGCACGGGCGGATTCGCCACGTGCTGCGTGGTCACGGTCGCGAACCCGGAACACGTGCATGCCCGCCGCGCCAGCGTGCGCGCGGGTTTCGCGGTCATTGCACACACGATGGCACGCCGCTTGCAGAGATCACGGGCAAGTTCGGCGCAGCCGCGTCGGCGACGACGATCCGCAGCCCGTCGATGGCAGCGGACGAAACAGGCAGGGCCGGAGCGGGCGCCAATGCGCCGCTGCCGGTCAACTGGATGGAGACAAACCCGTGACGACGCCCGTTACCGTCGGTGTGATCGCGAACCCCGCATCGGGGCGCGACATCCGCCGCCTCACGACGCATGCATCCGTGTTTCCGACGGCGGAGAAGGCGAACATGATCGTGCGCCTGCTGGCCGGCCTCGGCGCGATGGGCGTCGAGCGCGTGCTGACGCTGCGCGACCGGACGGGCATCGCGACGCTGCTGCTGCGCGCGCTCGATACGCATCGCGCGGTCGCGCCGCACGAGCGCTGGCCCGAGGTCGAGTTCATCGACCTGCCGATCACGGATACCGTCGCCGATACGCACGCCGGCGCCGCGTACCTGCACCGGATGGAAGTCGCGCTGATCGTCGTGCTCGGCGGCGACGGCACCCATCGCGCGGTGGCCGCGCATTGCGGCGCGACGCCGCTCGTCGCGCTGTCCACCGGCACCAACAACGCCTTTCCCGAACATCGCGAGGCGACCGTCGCAGGCGTCGCGGCCGGACTCGTCGCGACCGGCGCCGTGCCGGCGGAGGTTGCGTTCACGCGCAACAAGCGGCTCGTCGTGCGCTGCGTGGCGGGTGCACGGCCGGGGCGCGAAGAGATTGCGCTCGTCGACGTGTGCGCGGCGCGACAGCGCTTCATCGGCGCCCGCGCGATTTCGGGGCCCGACGACATCGACTCGCTCTACCTGACGTTCGCGGAACCGGACGGCATCGGCCTGTCCGCGCTCGGCGGCGCATGGGCACCGCTCGAGCGCAGCGCGCCGCACGGGCTCGCGATGCGCTTCGCGGACGAAGGCAAGACGGCCGGCACGCCGCTCGTCGCACCGATTGCACCGGGCCGCGTCGACCGCGTCGTGATGCGCAGTTGCGAGCGGCTCGAACCGGGCGCGTGGCAGACGATCCCGTTCGAGCGCGGCACGCTCGCGTTCGACGGCGAGCGAGAGATCGAGGTTGCGCGCGGCGATCGCTACGAGATTTCGCTCGACTGGCGCGGGCCGCTGACGGTCGACGTCGGCCGCACGCTGCGCTACGCGTCTTCGCGGCAATTGCTGCGCGATGCAGGTTCGTGGCGGGACTGAGCCTCCGGTTTCCCGAACGACATTTCGACATCCATGACGATCGTCAAGGAGGCACCGATGGACAACGTGACCGGCCAGGCCGTGAACATCGACGGCGGCTTCACGTTCCACTGACGGCCGCAGGCCGTGCAATCCGTCGCCGCGGCACGGCCGCGGCGGCATTCGCAGTCAGACCTACCCAGGAGACACACATGACCGTTTCGACCCAGCTCAGCAGGGACAAGCTGCTGGACGCATACCGGCTGATGCGCACGATCCGCGAATTCGAGGAGCGCCTGCACGTCGAATTCGCGACCGGAGAAATCCCCGGCTTCGTTCACCTGTACGCGGGCGAGGAAGCGTCCGCGGTCGGTACGATGCTGCACCTCGGCCTCGCCGACTACGTCGCGACCACGCACCGCGGCCACGGCCATTGCATCGCGAAGGGCGTCGACGTGCGCGGGATGATGGCCGAGATCTATGGCAAGAAGACCGGTGTCTGCCACGGCAAGGGCGGCTCGATGCACATCGCCGACCTGTCGATGGGGATGCTCGGCGCGAACGGGATCGTCGGCGCGGGCGGTCCGCTCGTGTGCGGCGCGGCGCTCGCGGCGAAACACCGGAAGACCGGCGGCGTCGGCGTGTGCTTCTTCGGCGACGGTGCGTCGAACCAGGGCGTGATCTTCGAATCGATGAACCTCGCGTCGGTGTGGCGGCTGCCCGCGATCTTCGTCGCCGAAAACAACGGATATGCGGAAGCGACGTCGTCGAGCTGGTCGGTCGCGACCGACAACATCGCCGATCGCGCGAACGGGTTCGGGATGCCGGGCGTGATCGTCGACGGCTTCGACTTCTTCGCGGTGCACGAAGCGCTCGGCGAGGCCGTCGAGCGTGCGCGCAACGGCGGCGGCCCGACGCTCGTCGAGGTGAAGTTCACGCGCTATTTCGGCCATTTCGAAGGCGATGCGCAGACCTACCGCGCACCCGGCGAGGTGCAGAAGCTGCGCGACGAGAAGGACTGCCTGAAGCATTTCGAGACGCGTGTCGTGCGCGCCGAAGCGCTGACGACCGACGATCTGCGCGCGGTCGACGCCCAGGTGAAGGCGCTGATCGACGACGCGGTCGCGCAGGCGAAGGCCGCGCCGCTGCCCGACGCGGCCGACCTGCTGACCGACGTCTACGTGTCGTATCCGTGAGCGCGGCCTGACACCGCAGCCGGCACGGCGAACCGAACATACCAGGAGACAGACATGGCAAGGAAGATCACTTATTCGCAAGCGATCAACGAGGCGCTCGCGCAGGAGATGGCGCGCGACGACAGCGTGATCGTGATGGGCGAGGACAATGCGGGCGGCGCGGGCGCGCCGGGCGAGGACGACGCGTGGGGCGGCGTGCTCGGCGTGACGAAGGGGCTGTTCCACAAGTTTCCAGGGCGCGTGCTCGATACGCCGCTGTCCGAAGGCGGCTACATCGGCGCGGCGGTCGGCGCGGCCGCGTGCGGGATGCGGCCCGTCGCGGAACTGATGTTCATCGATTTCATGGGCGTTTGCTTCGACCAGATCTTCAACCAGGCCGCGAAATTCCGCTACATGTTCGGCGGCAAGGCGGTGACGCCGGTCGTGATCCGCGCGATGTACGGCGCCGGGCTGCGCGCGGCTGCGCAGCACTCGCAGATGCTCACGTCGCTGTTCACGCACATCCCGGGGCTGAAGGTCGTGTGCCCGTCGACGCCGTACGACGCGAAGGGGCTGCTGATCCAGGCGATCCGCGACGACGATCCCGTGATCTTCCTCGAGCACAAGCTGCTTTACACGCGCGAGGGCGACGTGCCGGAGGAGTCCTATGCGATTCCGTTCGGCGAGGCGAACGTGATGCGCGACGGCGACGACGCGACCATCGTCACGTACGGCAGGATGGTGCATCTCGCGATGGATGCGGCCGCGAAGCTCGCGAAGGACGGTATCCAGGTCGACGTGATCGACCTGCGCACGACGTCGCCGCTCGACGAGGAAACCATCCTCGAAAGCGCGGCGCGCACCGGGCGCGTGGTGGTCGTCGACGAAGCGAACCCGCGCTGCTCGATCGCGACCGACATCGCCGCGCTCGTCGCGCAGCGCGCGTTCCGAACGCTCAAGGCACCGATCGAGCTCGTGACCGCGCCGCATACGCCCGCGCCGTTCGCGAGCGTGCTGGAAGACCTGTATATCCCGTCCGCCGATGCGATTGCGCAGGCGGTCCTGAAGACGAGGAGCTGACACGATGTCGATTCACATGATCACGATGCCCAAGTGGGGGCTGTCGATGGAGCAGGGGCAGGTCAACGGCTGGCTGAAGGCGATCGGCGAACGCGTGACGAAGGGCGACGAAGTGCTCGACGTCGAGACCGACAAGATCTCGTCGGGCGTCGAATGCGCGTTCGACGGCACGCTGCGCCGGCAGGTCGCGCAGGAAGGCGAAACGCTGCCGGTCGGCGCGCTGCTCGGCGTCGTCGCAGCGGCCGACGCGAGCGATGCCGACATCGATGCGGCGATCGCCGAGTTCCAGCGCGATTTCGTGCCGAGCGCGGCATCGGACGAAGCGGCGGGCCCGCAGCCCGAGAAGGCGCAGATCGGCGGCCGTACGGTGCGCTTCCTGAAGCTCGGCGACGGCGCGGGCACGCCCGCCGTGCTGATCCACGGCTTCGGCGGCGACCTGAACAACTGGCTGTTCAATCACGCGGATCTCGCCGCGCACCGGCCCGTATGGGCGCTCGACTTGCCCGGTCATGGCGAGTCGGGCAAGGCGGTCGACACGGGCAGCCTCGATGAGTTGGCGGACGCGGTGCTCGCGCTGCTCGATGCGCAGCACATCGACCGCGCGCACCTGATCGGCCATTCGATGGGCGGCGCGGTCGCGATGGCCGCGGCCGAACGCGCGCCGCAGCGCGTCGCGTCGCTGACGCTGATCGCGAGCGCGGGGCTCGGCACCGACATCAACCGCGTCTATATCGACGGCTTCGTCGCCGGCAATAGCCGCAACACGCTGAAGCCGCACCTCGGTGCGCTGTTCGCGGACAACGCGCTCGTGACGCGGCAGCTCGTCGAGGATCTCGTCAAGTACAAGCGGCTCGAAGGCGTGCAGGCCGCGCTGGAGAAAATCGCGAACGCCGCGTTCGACGGCGCGGCGCAGCGGCGCGTGTTCCGCGACCGGCTCGCGTCGCTCGCGCCGCGCACGCTCGTGATCTGGGGCGAGCGCGACCAGGTGATCCCCGCGCAGCACGCGCGGGGCTTGCCGGACGGCGTGCGCGCCGAGGTGATCGCCGGCAGCGGGCACATGGTGCAGATGGAGGCGGCCGCCGACGTGAACCGCCTGATCGTCGCGTTTCTCGGAGACTGACGATGGCCGCCGCGCTCGAACGACCCAGCCTCACGGCGCTCGGCCAGCCGGGCGCGAGAAGCCGCGACAAGCTCGCGCGCATTCCGGTGCGCGTCGAGCCCGCGGCCGGCGCGGCGCTGCCGAAGCCGCCGTGGCTGCGCGCGCGGCCGATGATGAGCGCGGCGGTGGCCGGCATGGCTGCCGTTCTGCGCGACCATCGGCTGCATTCCGTCTGCGAGGAGGCGATGTGCCCGAACATCGGCGAATGCTTCGCGCAGCGCACCGCGACCTTCATGATCATGGGCGGGCTGTGCACGCGGCGTTGCCCGTTCTGCGACGTCGCGCACGGCCGTCCCGAGCCGCTCGATCCCGACGAGCCCGCGCGGCTGGCCGATGCGGTCGCGGCGCTCGGGCTGCGCTACGTCGTGATCACGTCGGTCGACCGCGACGACCTGCGCGACGGCGGCGCCGCGCATTTCGCCGCGTGCATCGCGGCGGTGCGCGCGAGCGTGCCGGGTATCGGCGTCGAGGTGCTGACGCCTGACTTCCGCGGCCGCGTCGCGCGTGCGCTCGACGCGCTGTCGTCGGCCTGGCCGGACGTGTTCAACCACAACATCGAGACGGTGCCGTCGCTGTATCGCGCGGCGCGGCCGGGCGCCGACTATCGCGGCTCGCTCGCACTGCTCGCGCAGGCGAAGGCCGCGCGGCCGACGCTCGTGACGAAGTCGGGGCTGATGCTCGGGCTCGGCGAGCGCGACGACGAGGTGCGCGACACGTTGCGCGACCTGCGCGCGCACGAAGTCGACGTGCTGACGCTCGGCCAGTATCTGGCGCCGTCCGAGCACCATCTGCCGGTGCGGCGCTACGTGAGCCCGGACGCATTCGCCGCGTGGCGGGACGAGGCACTGGCGCTCGGTTTCAGGGAAGTCGTTGCCGGTCCGCTCGTGCGCTCGTCCTATCACGCGGCCGACGTGCTGGCGGATGCGTAGCGGGCAGCGCGTCAGGCCGGCTGAGTCGATACGTGCGCGCGGCTTACGTGGCGCAGGTAGAACACGAGCCCGGCGCCCGCGAGCATCAGGCTGACCGTGTTCGCGAACCAGAAGCCGCGCGCGCCGGTCAGCCATGCGGGCGCGATGCCGCCCACATCGAAGCCGAGCACGTAGCCGCCGCTGAGCCCGACGCCCCACAGCGCGACCGCATAGATCACGGTCGGCACGATCGCGACCTTGTACGCGCGCAGCACGAACGCCGACGTGACCTGCAGCGCATCGAACACGTGGTAGCACGCGACGATCGCGACGAGCGGCATCGCGGCCGCGGCGACGGCCGGGTTCGGCGTATAGCCGCCGATGATCAGCGGGCGCAGCGTAAAGACGAGCAAGCCGTATGTCGCGGCAACGCCGCACGCGAAAATCACGCTGTGCCGGCCGAGCAGCCGTGCTTCTTCGGGGCGTCCGGCGCCGAGCGCGCGAGCGACCAGCGTCGAGGCCGCCACGCCGATCGACAGCGGCGTCATGTACAGCACCGCGCCGATGTTGCCGGCGACCTGGTGGCCGGCGAGCGTCGTCGTGCCGAACTGCGCGATGAACAGCGCCATGCACGTGTACGACGTGACCTCGATCAGGTATGACAGGCCCATCGGCACGCCGAGTTTCAGGATCGCCTTCTGGCGCTCCCAGACGGGCCAGCAGAAGCGCGAGAAGATCGCGAGCGGCGCGAACACGTCGAGCTTCGCGAGCAGCGTATAGCCGATCAGCGCGAGCGCCCAGTTGATCAGCGTGCTGGCAAGCCCGCAGCCGGGGCCGCCGAGGGCCGGCACGCCGAACCCGCCGAAGATGAACCACACGTTGAGCGGAAACTTGAGCAGCAACGCACCGATCTGCAGGATCATCGCGAGCCGCGGCTTGCCCGCCGCGTTGGTCAGCGCGTTGTAGATGCGGAAGACGAGGCTGGCGGGCAGCCCGTACGACAGGATGCGCAGGTAGTCGACGGTGCGCTCGTGCAGCGCGGCGGGCGCGTGCGCGACGCGCAGCAGCGGTTCGGGAAAATGCAGCAGCAGGAAGCCGGGCACCGCGAGCAGCAGCGCGAGCCACAGTGCCTGGCGGACTTCCTCGCCGATCTCGGCATAGCGCCGCGCGCCGTACAGTTGCCCGGTGATCGGCTGCAGCGCGGACAGGATGCCCGTCAGGCCGATGTAGATCGACACATAGATCGACGAGCCGAGCCCGAGCGCGGCGAGATCGGTGGCCGAGTAGCGGCCGACCATCGCGGTGTCGATCACGCCGAACGCGATGATCGCGAGCTGGCCGACCAGCACCGGCCACGCGAGACCGACGATCCGGCGGATGTCGCCGAACATCGTCAATCGGCTGCCCGGCGGCGCGGCGGGCGCCGCTTGACGGGCGTCTTCGGCCGTTCGATGCGCTCGTACAGGCGGAAGCGTTCATCGCGGTCGGCGACGCGGCGGCCTTCCCACACGAGACGCCATACGTATTGCGACATCGCGCTCGGTTCGCCGAAGTCGGAACGGTCCTGGCGCAGGATCACGTCGCAGTCGCCGGAGAAATCGAAGTGCATGTTGCCGAAGTACGCGAAGGTCGCGATCTGCGCATCGCCAAGCCGCACCGGCGAGATGCACTCGTAGTCGGACGGCAGGTGCAGCGCGATCTGTTGCGCGACATCGCGATAGGTCCGGCCGTAGTTGACGATCGGCAGCCACAGCGTCATCAGCAGCACCCACATCAGCGTGGTGCCGGCGCCCGACAGCACGACGCTGCGCCACAGCACCTTCGGCTGCCGCGAGACGCGCCAGCGCACGAGCACGCACCAGCACACGGTGACGATCACCGCGCAGATGAACGACAGGATCTTGAAATGCGGTTCGTAGCCCGGCACGAGGCGCGCGAGGTTGCGCGCGAGCGGATGCGGGAAACCCGTAAGCGACGCGAGCCATACGAGCCATACGAAGGTGCCGAGGATCGTGAAGCTCAGTACCGCGAACCAGTCGAACGCGTTGATCGCACCGCGCTTGAGGGTCGGCAGCGCGAACGTCGCGAGCACCGCGAGCGGCGGCAGCAACAGCATGTACATGCGGTTCGATTGCTGGCTCTGCAGGATCACGAGCGCGACGAGCGGCACGGCGACCGACAGCGGAATCGCGATGTGCGCGCGGCGGCGCATGCCGGCCCAGCTCCACCACGCCCAGATCGCGAGCGGCCACGCGGGCCACGTGAACAGCGGCAGGTTCTTCGCCGCATACGCGAGCACGGCGGTCGGCGGGCCGGAAAAGCGCATCAGGCTGCCGTGGATCCACTGGTTGAAGAACCAGGCGGCGTCGTCGGGCGCCGCGACGAACGCGGCAAGCGGCCACAGCGCGAAGATCGCGGCCGCGAGCGGCACGCCGACCAGCGGCAGGCGCAGGTTGCGCATCTCGGGCGTGACGAGCCACAGCGCGGCGGTGCCGGCGAGCAGCGCGACGACCAGCACCGGGTTGCCGGACAGCGCGACGAGGCCGATCGCGAGGCCCCACCACAGCGCGCCCTGCATCGGCTTGTCGATGCCGCGCACGATCCCGTAGACGAGCATCGCGATCCACGCGAACTGCGCGACCTGCGGCGTTGTTTCGTGCCCGCGTTCCGCGAGGCCGAAGCATGCGACGAGGATCAGCAGCGCGCCGTCGGCGAGTGTGCGACCGTAGTCGCGCGGCTCCGGCTCGCCACCGAACGCGTACTTGAACGGCTGGACCTCGGCGCGCCGGCCCAGCAGGTAGGCCGCGTACCAGACGAACGCGCATGCGACGCAGAACAGCACGCCCGTGTCGACGCGCGACGCGTTGCTTGCATCGACCCACGGGCCGAGGCCGCGGATCGACAGCGCGCCGAGCCAGTAGCCGAGCGGCCCGTCGGTCGTGATGAACTTGCCGACCAGGTTCGGCAGCAGCCAGTCGTGCCAGCCGCCCTTGGCCATCGTCCACATCACGCCGAAGCCCGCCGCATCCTCGTTTTTCCACGGGTCGCGGCCGAACAGGCCGAACGCGGCGTAGACGAAGCAGAGCGTGAGCAGCAGCCAGCGCGGCAGCGCACGCGTGGCGGAGGCGGTGAGACGGACGACAGGCTTCATGCAGATGAGCGTTTTGTTATGGGCGGGCGGCCGGCGCGGGTGCGCGCGGTCGAGCCGGTTTCGAGCATCCGGCATTGTAGACGCGCCGGCTGTTGCGCGTCAGGTCGTTGCCCGGACGCCGGTCGGCGCTTTTCCGGCGAGCAGAGACAAAAAAGGGCAGCCTGGGCTGCCCTTTTGTGCGATACCGGTGCGTTGCAACCACCGGATGCGGTGCGAAGCTTACTTCGCCTTGCCGCTGGCGCGTGCGCCGAACTTGTTCTTGAACTTCTCGACACGGCCTGCCGTGTCCATGATCTTTTGCTGGCCCGTGTAGAACGAGTGCGATTCCGACGAAACTTCGATCTTGGCGAGCGGGTAGGTCTTGCCGTCGAGTTCGATGTTTTCGCGCGTCTGGATCGTCGAGCGCGTGATGAACTTGAAGCCGTTCGACATGTCTTGGAAGACGACTTCGCGGTAATTCGGGTGGATGCCTTCTTTCATGGTCTTTCCTTGGTGAGAGCGGTAGCCAACCCGCCGCTTGCCGTGCCGGAGCGCGCACATTGCGCATACCAGACGACGCCAAGCCCGGCGCGAGCCACTTGCCTAAGGTCGAAAAACGGCGATTATGCCAGAAAATCAGATGGTTGACGAATAATTTTCACGGTGCGTCGAGCGCGCCGGTGCCGGCCGGATCCTGCCGGTAATAGCGGGCGAGCAGCCGGTACAGCTCCGGAAATTCGGACTCGAACGCTTTCGGCCGCACGAACAGCGCTTCGCTGCATACCGCGAAGAATTCCGACGGGTGGTCGGCCGCATACGGATCGATCAGCGATTCCCGCTCGAAGCGCGCCCACGCGCGGTCCGGCACCGCGTCGACGCGTGCGCAGAACTGGTCGTACGCATGCTCGAACACGTCGGCCCACGCCTGCGCGTCGAGGTGCGGTGCGTGCCAGCGGCGAAAAAGGGGCGGATAGCCGTCGGCCGCGCCGTTGACCATGTCGATCTTGTGCGCGAACTCGTGGATCACGACGTTGTACGCGTCATGGCCGTCCGTCATCTGTGCGTCTTCCCACGACAGGATCACGGGGCCGCCTTCCCATGCCTCGCCGCTCGCATCCTGCTCGACTTCGTGGACGACGCCGTCCTCGTCCTGCACGGTCTTGCGGATCACGAATTCGCCCGGATACACGACGACGCCGACCCAGCCGTCGTACAGCGACAGGTCGAGATTCAGCACCGGCAGGCAGGCTTGCGCGGCGATCGCGACGATCATCGCGTCGGTCAGTTCGAGCCCGTGCGCGGTCGAAAACGATTTCTTCGCGATGAACAGGCTCGTCAGCTCGCGCAGCCGGCCGAGCGCGTCGGGCGACAGCGTCGCGAGGAACGGCAGGCGCTCGACGGTGTCCTGCCACAGCGCGTCGGGGATCGGGTGGCTGCGCAGCGCGCGGTCGCGGCGGCGGTCGTCGAACCAGCGGGTCAGTTTCGAGAGCATGGAGGCTGCGGACGGAAATCCAAACCCTGTCTTTTAACTCAATCGATCTCTTTTTGCCATGCCGCGAAGAGGCCGCCGACGAGCGCGATGCCCGCCAGGAAGTAAAAGCCGTCGAGCGACGCGAGGAACGACGCCTGTTGCGCGACCATGCGGGCGATGGCGGCGATCGCGAGGCCGTGCGCTTCGTTCAGAGCGTGCCCGGCGGCCGCATAGCTGCGCGTCAGGGCGTCGACGGTCTGCTGGAACATCGGGTCGAACACGTTCGTTCGCTCGACGAGCCGCGTCTGGTGCACGGCCACGCGATGCTGCTCGACGATGATCACCGACGATGTCGCGAACGAGATCGTCAGTTGCCGCACGATGTTCTTCAGCCGGTAGCCGTGCGTGTACTCGTCGATCGCGAAGATCCGGAACGTCAGGTTGGCCACTGGCAGCACGATGAAGAGCAGCAGCAGCCCGCGCAGCAGCAGCGGGACGGTCAGCGCGGCTTCGCCGACCTGCGGCGTCATCCGCGTCATCCACAGCGCGGCCGTGACGGCGATCGCGAACCCCGGCACGACGAACCACTTCTTGTGCGTGACGAATTTCGCGTAGCGCAGGTACGCGAACAGCGCGGTGGCCGAGATCAGCGACATCGTGCCGACCAGGCGCCCGGCGTTCTCGACCGGATAGCCGAGCCCGCCTTCGAGAAACCGCGATGTCAGGTAACTGAAACCCGTCGTCTCGTAGTAATAGAACATGTAGAGCAGCAGCCCGGCCTGGAACGTCCTTTCGCGGAATGCGTGCAGCCGCACGAGCGGCGTCGGGTGATGCCACTGGTGATACGCGAACCATGCGAGTGCGCCGATCCCCAGGATCGTCAGCAGGATCAGCGTCGGCGAGCCGCTGTAGAGCTGGTAATGCACCTGCTGCAGCACGATCTGCAGCGCTCCTTGCGCGAGCGCGAACACGACATACGGCCAGAAGTGTCCGGAGCCGCGTTCGTCGTCGGGTGTCCTGCCCGAATCGGGCAGCGTGAGCAGCGCGAGGATCGCGAATGCGATGCCGGCGGGCGCCGTGCATGCGAATAGCGCGCGCCACGTCGAATGCGCGACGAGCAGCCCGCCGACGATCGGCGCGAGCGCGCTGCCGAGCAGGATCATGATCAGGAACGCGCGCGTCGCGGGCGGCCGTTCCCGCGGCTTGAAGCTGATCTGGATCAGGATCCGGCACGCGCCCATCATCGGGCCGATGAAGTAGCCCTGGAAACCTCGCGCGAACGCGAGTTCCAGTGACGTGTCGGCGAGCGCGGCCGCGATCGCGCCGAACGAGAACATCAGCATGCAGCCCGCGACGTAGCGGCGATGCCCGAGCCGGTCGACCCACCATTGCTGCTGCAGGATGCCGAGCACGGCCGTGACCGCGTACGCGCTCGACGACCACACGAGTTCGTCGGGCGATGCGTTGATGCCGCCCGCGATGTAGCTCGCGAAGAACGAGAAGGCCGCATTGTCGAAGTAGTCGATGCCGGTGACGAGCGCGAGCGCCCACGGGAACAGGTCCGCGCTCAGGTTCGCGCGGCTCCATAGCGGCGAGCGGCCGGGCACCGCGTTCATTCGCGATCCTTGCGAGTGCGCCGCGTGCCGGCTTCGGCCCGCCGCTGCGCGATCAGCGCATCGGGGTTTTCGCCGGCGAGACGCCGCTCGACGTAGTCGATGTCGTGCTGCAGTTCCTTGCGCAGCGCGACGGCTTCCTTCAGTTCGCGCTGGACGGCCGCAATCCGCCGGTCGAGCGTGTCGATCTGCTCGGCGAGGCCGGTGCGGATGTCGCGCAGCGACGCGTCCGAGTAGCGGCGCCGGCCGTCGCCCGTTTCCTCCAGCGGGCGCTTCAGCATTTCGGTGATGCCGTGCAGCGAGAAGCCGAGCGCGCGCAGCCGCAGGATGCGCGCGAAGCGTTCGAGATCGGCTTCGTCGTAGAGGCGGTAGCGGCCTTCGCTGCGCGACGGTGTGACGAGTCCGCGTTCTTCGTAATACTTCAGCGTGCGCGGCGTGACGCCGAGCCGCGATGCGGCGTCGCTCACGGTCAGCAGCGGGGTGGAGGCGTCGTTCGGCATCGGGAGGGGGATTCGGTCGGGGCGATGCCGCGATTATAGATCAACCTGTACGTTCACGTTCAGGTTGGGGCAAAAAAACGGCCGCCGAGCAGGATGCGCGGGCGGCCGTTCGTTGCGGCGCGGGGCGATCAGCCGCCGCGACGCATCAGGTCGAAGAACTCGGAATTGCTCTTCGTCTGGCGAATCTTGTCGAGCAGGAATTCCATTGCCTCGACTTCGTCCATGTCGTGGATGAACTTGCGCAGCACCCAGATCTTTTGAAGGATTTCGGGCTTGATCAGCATTTCCTCGCGACGCGTGCCCGACTTGTTCAGGTTGATCGACGGATAGACGCGCTTTTCCGCGAGGCGGCGCTCGAGGTGCACTTCCATGTTGCCGGTGCCCTTGAACTCTTCGTAGATCACGTCGTCCATGCGGCTGCCGGTTTCGATCAGCGCGGTGCCGATGATCGTCAGCGAGCCGCCTTCCTCGATGTTGCGCGCCGCGCCGAAGAAGCGCTTCGGACGCTGCAGTGCGTTCGCGTCGACACCGCCCGTCAGCACCTTGCCCGATGCCGGGATCACGGTGTTGTATGCGCGTGCGAGACGCGTGATCGAGTCGAGCAGAATCACGACGTCGTGCTTCATTTCGACGAGGCGCTTGGCCTTCTCGATCACCATTTCGGCGACCTGCACGTGACGCGTGGCCGGTTCGTCGAACGTCGACGCGATGACTTCGCCGGCGACCGAGCGCTGCATTTCGGTCACTTCTTCGGGGCGCTCGTCGATCAGCAGCACGAACAGGACGACGTCCGGGTGGTTCTGCTTGATCGCGTGTGCGATGTGCTGGAGCATCACGGTCTTGCCCGACTTCGGCGACGCGACCAGCAGGCCGCGCTGGCCCTTGCCGATCGGCGCGATCATGTCGATGATGCGGCCCGTGACGTTCTCTTCGCCGCGCATCTCGCGTTCGAGCGCCAGCGGCTTGTTCGGGTGCAGCGGCGTGAGGTTCTCGAACATGATCTTGTGTTTCGAGGCCTCGGGCGGCTGCCCGTTGACTTTGTCGACCTTCACCAGCGCGAAGTAGCGCTCGCCGTCCTTCGGCGTGCGGACTTCACCTTCGATGGTGTCGCCGGTGTGCAGGTTGAAGCGGCGGATCTGCGACGGGCTGATATAGATGTCGTCGGTGCTCGCGAGGTACGACATTTCCGGTGAGCGCAGGAAGCCGAAGCCGTCCGGCAGCACTTCGAGCGTACCGTCGCCGAAGATCGTCTCTCCCGTCTTGGCGCGCTTTTTAAGAATGGCGAACATCAACTCCTGCTTGCGCAGGCGGTTCGCGTTTTCGATCTCGAGGCCATTGGCCATTTCGATCAGTTCGGAGACGTGCAGAGACTTGAGCTCGGATAAATGCATACGGAGAACCCGCCAGGGAGGAGAAGCGACGAAAGAAATAAGGGAGGAGGGCGAGCGGAAGCGCTCAGAGACTTAAATGCGTCTTGTAGACGTTTTTTAATTCTAGCATAGGCCGATTCGCGCTTGAGCGGCCGATCGGCGGCTTGACGACGGACGTGTTGCCGGTTGACAACACGTCCGCGGAACTGCCGGTATTACAGGTGGCTGTCCAGGAATGCGGTGAGCTGCGACTTCGACAGCGCGCCGACCTTCTGCGCGGCGGCCGCGCCGTTCTTGAACAGGATCAGCGTCGGGATGCCGCGCACGCCGAACTTCGCGGGCGTGGCCTGGTTGTCGTCGACGTTGATCTTCGCGATCTGCAGCTTGTCGCCGTAGTCCTTTGCGACTTCGTCGAGGATCGGGGCGATCATTTTGCACGGGCCGCACCATTCGGCCCAGAAATCGACGAGCACAGGCTTGTCGGACTTGACGACGTCCTGTTCGAACGATGCGTCGCTGATGTGTTTGATCTGTTCGCTCATTGGGTCAATACCTCTTACGGTTCGGGGACTGCCTGCTTGCGCGTTGCGGCGTACCGGCCGCCGTAGGCTGCCGGCCGCTGCGGCAGGTCACTCCGCTCCCGGAAAGGAGGGGCGTAAGCGCTGCATGCCGCGGCTCGCGGGTCGTTCGGGCGTCATATTAGCCTAAATTGCTATCTGCTGCGGGCAGCGATAGTAGCCGCTACGCGAGTAGGGGTACGACGCGACGTTCGACCGTTGTGCCCCGCAGGTGGAGGCCGGCTCGCGAATTACAAGGGGCGGCATATATATAGCGATTCGGGGCGCTGGACACGCGCCGGCTGGCAGGGTTGTTCGCATTGGTGCGAACAAACGGTCGCATTCATCCGCAGGCGGTGATAGAATATGCCGTGACGGGCCTCCTCGCATGGTGGGGCGGTGAACCTGGTCAGGTCGGGAACGAAGCAGCCACAATCGTTTTCCGCCAGTGCCGAGGGTCGGGCTCGTCACCTTCCTTCTCGCCCCGTTCGCAGGGCGTTTTTTATTTCCGCGTCACACTCCGTTTTACCTGCACTTTGCCCGTCTTTCGCACCGTTTCGCGTGTCGGCGCAACGCAGCGTTACTGATACAATTTCCCGATGACCTATCAAGTTCTCGCACGCAAGTGGCGTCCGAAGGATTTCGCTTCGCTCGTCGGCCAGGAGCACGTCGTCAGGGCGCTCACGCACGCGCTCGACGGCGGGCGTCTCCATCACGCCTATCTGTTTACCGGAACCCGCGGTGTCGGCAAGACGACGCTGTCGCGGATCTTCGCGAAGGCACTCAACTGTGAAACCGGCGTCACGTCGCAGCCGTGCGGCGTGTGCCGTGCCTGTCGCGAGATCGACGAGGGGCGTTTCGTCGATTACGTGGAGATGGATGCCGCGAGCAACCGCGGCGTCGACGAAATGGCCGCGCTGCTCGAGCGCGCGGTGTACGCGCCCGTCGATGCGCGCTTCAAGGTCTACATGATCGACGAAGTGCACATGCTGACGAACCACGCGTTCAACGCGATGCTGAAGACGCTCGAAGAGCCGCCGCCGCACGTCAAGTTCATCCTCGCGACGACCGATCCGCAGAAAATTCCCGTCACCGTGCTGTCGCGCTGCCTGCAGTTCAACCTGAAGCAGATGCCGGCCGGGCACATCGTGTCGCATCTCGAACGGATCCTCGGCGAAGAGCAGATCACGTTCGAGCCGCAGGCGCTGCGCCTGCTCGCGCGTGCCGCGCAGGGCAGCATGCGCGACGCGCTGTCGCTCACCGACCAAGCGATCGCCTATTCGGCGAACGAGGTGACCGAGTCGGCCGTGTCGGGCATGCTCGGCGCGCTCGACCAGACTTACATGGTGCGCCTGCTCGACGCGCTCGCGGCCGGCGGCGGCCCGGAAATCCTCGCGATTGCCGACGAGATGTCGCTGCGCAGCCTGTCGTTCTCGACCGCGCTGCAGGATCTCGCGAGCCTGCTGCACCGGATCGCATGGGCGCAGTTCGCGCCGGGCTCGGTGCTCGACGAATGGCCGGAAGCGGCCGACCTGCGCCGCTTCGCGGAGACGCTGAGCCCCGAGCAGGTGCAGTTGTTCTACCAGATCGCGACGGTCGGCCGCGCGGAGCTCGGCCTCGCGCCGGACGAGTACGCCGGTTTCACGATGACGCTGCTGCGGATGCTCGCGTTCGAGCCGGCCGTTGCCGCCGGCAGTGCGCCGGGCGGCCAGCCGTCCGTGCCGCGTGCAGTGCCGGGCCCGCGCGCTGCCGCGGCTTCGGCCGCTGCGGCGAAGCCGGTATTGGCTGCCGCCGCCGACGCAGTGCGTCCGCAGGCTGCCGCACCGGCTGCCCCCGTTGCGCCGGTCGTGCGTTCAGCGCCGGCGCAGTCCGGCGCCGAAGCGAGCCGGCCGGCCGTGAAGCCGGCTGCAGCTCAGGCATCCGCGCCGGCTCCGGTTGATGCACAAGTTGTCGAGGCGCCGCAGCCGGAAGCGAATGCGGCGCCGCAAGCGGCGCCGGCCGGCGATATGCCGCCACCGGCCCGCAAGGAACCCGAGCCACCTGCCGCTGCTGACGTTGCGCAACGAAACGACGAACCGGCTGCGCCGGCCGAACCGGTGCCGCGTGCTGCGCCGCCCGAGCCCGCCGCGCGTCCGGCATCGCGCGCCGGCGGTGCCGCCGCCGCGCTCGACGTGCTGCGCAACGCGGGGATGCGTGTGTCGTCCGACCGTGCGCGTGCAGGCACCGCACCGAAACCGGTCCAGCCGGCCGCCGAGAAGCCGGCCGCGCCGCGTCCTGCCGTGCAGGTGCCGACGCCGCGCGCTGCCGCCCGTGCGCCGCAGGCGGCCGATTCGCGTCAGGCTTCGCCGCCGTGGGAGGACATCCCGCCGGACGACTACGTGCCGCTCAGCGCCGACGAGATGTTCGGCGGGCCCGACGACGGCTTCGTCCCCGTGTTCGACAGCGGTCCCGACGATGTGCGCGTGGCGCCGCAGCTGGCGGAAGCGCGTCCGGCCGCACCGGTCGACACGCGTCCGTTGCCGCCCGCGATCGCGCTCGATCCGGTCGGTTTCGACGGCGAATGGCCGGCGCTGGCCGCGCGGCTGCCGCTCAAGGGCGTCGCATACCAGCTCGCGTTCAACAGCGAACTGACTGCTGTCGATGCGACCACGTTGAAACTTTCCGTGCCGGTGCCGCAGTACGCGGACGCCGCGCAGGTCGCGAAGCTGAAGGCCGCGCTGGCCGATGCGCTCGGCAAGCCGGTCGAAGTGGCGGTCGAGGTCGGGCCTGCACGACGCACGGCGGCGGCGCTCGACGCGGCCGCGCGCGCGGCTCGCCAGCGCGAGGCCGAGCAGGAGATTCATGGCGACCCGTTCGTCCAGCAGCTCGTGCGCGACTTCGGTGCGCGCATCGTCGAGGGCTCGGTGCGTCCGCTCGCCGATTCGGCGCCGGACGGCCCGCCGCCGACGCTGCATTGAACTGACCGCACCGCGACAGGCACAATCACGCCCGCACACATCGGCCGGCACGCTCGGCGTGCCGGTTTTCACACGATCAAGAAAGAAGGAGTATTCCCATGTTGAAAGGCAACCTCGCCGGACTGATGAAGCAAGCGCAGCAAATGCAGGAAAACATGAAGAAGATGCAGGAGCAGCTTGCGCTGATCGAAGTCGAAGGGCAGTCGGGGGCGGGCCTCGTCAAGGTGACGATGACGTGCCGCAACGAAGTGCGTCGCGTGTCGATCGACCCGAGCCTGCTCGCGGACGACAAGGACATGCTCGAGGATCTCGTCGCGGCTGCGTTCAACGACGCCGTGCGCAAGGCCGAAGCGACGTCGCAGGAAAAGATGAGCGGCATGACGTCGGGCCTGCCGCTGCCCCCGGGCTTCAAGCTGCCGTTCTGAACGCGGCGTCCTTGCCACTGTTTGCCGCCGTATGAAACAGCCGTCCGCCCTGTCCGCTCTCGTCGAGGCACTACGCGTGCTGCCCGGCGTCGGGCCGAAATCCGCGCAGCGCATGGCGGTCCACCTGATGCAGCACGACCGCGAGGGCGCGGAGCGGCTCGGCCGGTCGCTGCTGTTCGCGACCGAGCACCTGCAGCACTGCGAGAAGTGCAACACGTTCACCGAAGCGCAGATTTGCGAGGTCTGCAGCGACGAAGAGCGTGATCCGACGCTGCTGTGCGTCGTCGAGACGCCTGCCGACCAGATCATGCTCGAGCAGACGATGACTTACCGCGGGCTGTATTTCGTGCTGATGGGGCGACTGAGCCCGCTCGACGGGATCGGTCCGAAGGAAATCCATTTCGACCGCCTCGTGCGGCGCGCGTCCGACGGAATCGTGAAGGAAGTCGTGCTCGCGACCAACTTCACGAACGAGGGCGAAGCTACCGCGCACTACCTTGGCCAGACGCTGAAAGCGCGCGGCCTCGCGGTCACGCGCCTCGCGCGCGGCGTGCCGGTGGGTGGCGAGCTCGAATACGTCGACGCGGGCACCATCGCCCGCGCGATGCTCGACCGCCGCACGATGTAAGCCGGGCGCCGCCTGCCGGCGGCGCCGTTCCTCATGCCAGGGAGACACATGAGCACCAGCCAGGGCCCGCTCGCGGGCGTCAAAGTGCTCGAATTCGGAACGCTGATCGCGGGGCCGTTCGCGTCGCGGCTGTTCGCCGAATTCGGCGCGGAAGTGATCAAGATCGAGGATCCGAACGGCGGCGACCCGCTGCGCAAGTGGCGCAAGCTTCATCCGGAGCAGGGCGGCACGTCGCTGTGGTGGTCCGTCCAGGCGCGCAACAAGAAATCGGTCACGCTCAACCTGAAATCCGATGCCGGCAAGGCGATCGCGCGGCAGCTCGCGAGCGAGGCCGACATCGTGATCGAGAACTTCCGTCCGGGCCTGCTCGAAAAGCTCGGGCTCGGTTACGACGTGCTGTCGGCCGACAACCCGGGCCTCGTGATGGTGCGCCTGTCCGGCTACGGGCAGACGGGCCCGTACCGCGACCGGCCCGGCTTCGGCGCGATCGCCGAATCGATGGGCGGGCTGCGCCACATCACCGGCTATCCCGACCTGCCGCCGCCGCGCATCGGCATCTCGATCGGCGATTCGATCGCCGCGCTGCACGGCGTGATCGGCGCGCTGATGGCGCTCCATCACCGCAAGGTCAACGGCGGCGCGGGGCAGGTGGTCGACGTTGCACTGTACGAAGCCGTATTCAACATGATGGAAAGCGTGGTGCCCGAATATGGCGTGTACGGGATGGTGCGCGAGCGCACCGGCGCGTCGCTGCCGGGCATCGTTCCGTCTAATACCTATGCGTGCCGCGACGGCAGCATCGTGATCGGCGGCAACAGCGATCCGATCTTCAAGCGGCTGATGAAGGCGATCGAGCGCGACGACCTCGCCGACGATCCCGCGCTTGCGCGCAACGACGGGCGCGTGCCGCGCACGCAGGAAATCGACGACGCGATTGCCGAGTGGCTCGCGCCGCGCACGATCGACGATGCGCTCGTCGTGCTCAACGCGGCCGACGTGCCCGCCGGGCGCATCTACAGCGCCGCCGACATGTTCACCGATCCGCAGTTCGTCGCGCGGCAGATGATCCAGCGCTTCAAGCTCGCCGACGGCACCGACATTCCGCTCCCGAACATCACGCCGAAGCTGTCGGACACGCCGGGCGAAACGCGCTGGCTCGGGCCCGAGCTCGGCGAGCATACGGACGAGGTGCTGCGCGGCCTCGGCTACGACGCGCAGGCGATTGCCGCGCTGCGCGACGCGGGCGCGATCTGAGCGCGGAACGCCGCCGCTCGATGCGGCGGCGCACCGTGCGCAATCGCCCGTCCGCGGCCGCCGGACTGTCGCTCTCGCGCCATCTTTCCTCGGTTACAATCGCCGGATGCGAATCCTACTCAGCAACGACGACGGCTATCTCGCCCCCGGTCTCGCCGCGCTCAGCGAAGCGCTGCAGCCGCTGGCCGAACTCACGGTGATCGCGCCCGAGCAGAACTGCAGCGGCGCATCGAATTCCCTCACGTTGTGGCGGCCGCTGTCGGTGCAGCGCGCGACGGGTACGGGTTTCTTCTACGTGAACGGCACGCCGACCGATTCGGTGCACGTCGCGTTGACGGGGATGGCCGACGCGAAGCCGGACCTCGTCGTGTCGGGGATCAACAACGGCCAGAACATGGGCGAAGACACGCTCTATTCGGGGACAGTTGCAGCGGCCACCGAAGGCATCATGTTCGGCGTTCCCGCCATCGCATTCTCGCTGGCCGACAAGGGCTGGACCCATCTGGCGGACGCCGCGCGTGTCGCCGCGGAAATCGTCGAGCACTTCCTCGCGAATCCGCTGCCGGGCCAGCCGCTGCTGAACGTCAATATTCCGAACCTGCCTTACGACGAACTGAAGGGCTGGAAGGTCACGCGCCTCGGCAAGCGTCATCCGTCGCAGCCGGTGATTCGCCAGACCGACCCGCGCGGCGAGCCTGTCTACTGGATCGGGGCGGCGGGCGCGGCGCTGGACGCGAGCGAGGGCACCGATTTCCACGCCGTCGCAAACGGTTTCGTGTCGATCACGCCGCTGCAGCTCGACCTCACGCATACGCAGATGCTGCCCGCGACGCGCGAATGGGCGCGCGCCGGAGGGCGGGCTTCATGAGCGGCGAGCGCGCGAAGCGGTTCCCGCTCGCGCTCGAAGATCTCAAGCGAGCGCCACGCAAATCGGAAGGTCGGGCCGGCGAACGCCATGCGGCGGTCGCGGTGCCGAAGGCCACCGACAAGCCCGCAGCCGTGCTGAAACCGACTGCGGTAAAGCCGGCTGCCGGGCGGGCGCCGCTGTCCGGTTCCGCCGCCGCGAAGCCTGCGACCGCGCCGAAGCCGACCGCGTTGAAGCCTGCGCTGCCGAAGCCGGCCGCGCCGAGCGTCGCGCCGGCCGGCGCGTTCGCGCTCACGTCGGAACGTGTGCGCGAGCGGATGGTCGAACGGCTGCGCGCGAACGGCGTGACCGACGCGCGTGTGCTGGAAGCGATGGCCGCGGTGCCGCGCCACATGTTCGTGGATCCTGGGCTTGCGACGCAGGCCTATGAGGATTCGGCGTTGCCGATCGGCCATCAGCAAACAATTTCAAAGCCGTCGGTCGTCGCGCGCATGATCGAGCTCGCGATGGCCGGCCGCACGCTCGAGCGCGTCCTCGAGATCGGCACGGGCTGCGGCTATCAGGCCGCCGTGCTGAGCCACGTGGCACGCGACGTGTATTCGATTGAACGCATCAAGCCGCTCTACGAGCGCGCGAAGCTGAACCTGCGGCCGCTGCGCGTGCCGAACATCCGCCTGCACTACGGCGACGGGCGTGTCGGCCTGCCGTCCGCGGCCCCGTTCGACGCGATCGTGATCGCGGCGGCAGGGCTCGACGTGCCGCAGGCGCTGCTCGAGCAGCTTGCGATCGGCGGGCGGCTCGTCGCGCCGGTCGGCGCGCAGAGCGGGCAGCACCAGGTGCTCACGCTCGTCGAGCGCGTCGCGCACGCGCAATGGCGAGAGTCCCGGCTTGATCGCGTTTTCTTTGTCCCTTTAAAATCCGGAGTGATTTGAAACCGATGAGTATGTTGCGCGCGATGCAAAACAACCGATCCAGGGAACCGCTCACGTTCGCCCAGCGCGCGATCTGTGTGGCTGCGTTCTCCACGCTACTGGCCGCCTGTGCGACGCGGCTCGACAACGCGCCCGTCGTCGACCGCTCCGGGTCGCTCGGCACGACGGCCACCGCGCAACCCGCGGTGCCGCTCGGGCCACCGCCGCCGGGTTACTACCGGGTGAAGCCGGGCGACACGCTGTACCGGATCGCGCTCGAGAACGGGCAGAACTATCGCGACATCGCGTCGTGGAACAACCTGACGAACCCGAACCAGATCGAAGTCGACCAGTTGCTGCGCGTTGCGCCGCCGGGTGGCGCTGCGGTTGCGGGCGTACCGGCTGCGGGCGTACCGGCAGCCGCTCCGATCGCGGGCGCCGCCGTCGCGACTGCGCCGCTCAGCAGCGGTCCCGCGACGCCGGCCGCCGGCACGTCGTCCACGCTCGCAACGCCGCCGGCTGCGGCCACCGGGTCGAGCGACACGGCGGCGGCCCCGAGCGGCCCCGTGACGTTCGCGTGGCCCGCGCGCGGCCCCGTGCTGAACGGGTTCGACGACGCGAAGAACAAGGGTGTCAACATCGGCGGCACGGCCGGCGAGACCGTGAAGGCGGCGGCCGACGGCCGCGTCGTCTACTCGGGCAACGGCCTGCGTGGCTACGGCAACCTCATTATCATCAAACACGATGCAACTTACCTCACGGCGTATGCACACAATCGCGCTTTGATGGTAAAAGAGGGGGACGCGGTAACGAAGGGGCAGAAGATCGCCGAGATGGGTAACAGCGATGCCGACCGCGTGATGCTGCATTTCGAGGTTCGCCGGCAGGGTAAGCCTGTCGATCCGTTGAAGTATTTGCCGCCTCAATAACCGAGACGACCATGCCGAAATCGAAGCGCCACGAGCCGCAAGCCGAGTCTGAGAAGATCAGTCGTGCCACGCAAGCATCGGCGGGGCGAGCTGGCGCTTCGACGGACGATGACGACGACGTCGCGGAAAACGAACGAGATATCGAGGCACGCGACGCCGAGGCGGACGGTGGCGACGACGAGCGCGAAGGCCGCGCGGAAGCCGCGCCCGACGTCGACGATTTCCGCACGCTGCTGCAGGCCGAGCTCACGGCCGACACGATCCAGCATTACCTGAACCGCATCAGCGTGAAGCCGCTGCTGACCGTCGAGGAAGAGCAGCGCTATTCCCGGCTCGCCAAGGCCGGCGAATTCGAGGCGCGGCAGGTGATGATCGAGCGCAACCTGCGTCTCGTCGTCAGCATCGCCAAGGGGTATCTGAACCGCGGCGTGCCGCTGCTCGACCTGATCGAGGAGGGCAACCTCGGCCTGATGCACGCGATCGAGAAATTCGACCCGACGCGCGGTTTCCGTTTCTCGACCTACGCGACCTGGTGGATCCGGCAGAGCATCGAGCGGGCGATCATGAACCAGGCCCGCACGGTGCGCCTGCCCGTGCACGTGATCCGCGAACTGAACCAGGTGCTGCGCGCGAAGCGCCACCTCGAAAAGAATTCGATGTCGACGGGCGAGGCGGCCGAGCGCCGTGAAGCCAGCATCGACGACATCGCCTATCTCACCGGCAAGACCGCCGAGGAAGTCACCGACATCCTTGCGCTCAACGAGCACACGGCGTCGCTCGACGCGCCGCTCGACCTCGATCCCGCGAGCAGCCTGCTCGACCTGCTGCCCGACGACCAGAGCCAGTCGCCCGACGCCGAGGTGCAGCACCGCGAGCTCGAGACGCTGACGCGCGCGTGGCTGTCGCGGCTGTCCGACAAGCATCGGCACGTGATCGAGCGCCGCTTCGGCCTGAACCACATCGAACCGGCGACGCTCGAAGAGCTCGCCGACGAGATGGGGCTCACGCGCGAGCGCGTGCGGCAGATCCAGCAGGAAGCGCTGGTGCGCCTCAAGCGGTTTTTCGCCTCCAACGGCGTGCGCAAGGACGCCGTTCTGTAACCGATGACTCCGATTCTTGTTTTTGACATCGAGACGATTCCCGATGTCGACGGCATTCGCCGTCTGGAAGACCTGCCGGCGACGCTCGACGATGCCGCCGTGGCCGAACATGCATTCGCCGCACGGCGCGAGAAGACCGGCGGCGATTTCCTGCCGCATCACCTGCAGCGTATCGCGGCGATCTCGTGCGTGTTCCGCGACAACAACGGTTTTCGCGTCCGCTCGCTCGGCACGCCGCAGGACAACGAAGCGACGCTGATCCAGTCGTTTTACCGCGTGATCGAGAAATACACGCCGCAGCTCGTGTCGTGGAACGGCGGCGGCTTCGATCTTCCGGTGCTCCATTACCGCGCGCTGGTGCACGGTATCCCCGCGACCCGCTATTGGGATCTCGGCGAGGACGACCGCGAGTTCAAGTGGAACAACTACATCTCGCGCTATCACTCGCGGCATACCGACCTGATGGATGTGCTCGCGATGTATCAGGCGCGCGCGAACGCGCCGCTCGACGCGCTCGCGAAGATGTGCGGCTTTCCGGGCAAGCTCGGGATGGACGGCAGCCAGGTGTGGCCGGCGTTCCAGGACGGGCGGATCGAGGAGATCCGCAATTATTGCGAGACCGACGTCGTCAATACGTACCTGCTGTATTGCCGGTTTCAGCTGATGCGCGGCGGCCTGACGCAGAGCGAGTATGCGGACGAGATCCTGCTCGTGAAGAACGCGCTCGCGCAGGAACCGGCGTCGCACTGGGCCGAATACCTGGCCGGCTTCGCCGCGTAGCGCGGCGGGCGCGATCAAGCGAGTTCGAGCAGCGCCGGCTGGTGATCCGACGCGCGCACGTCGCCGTCGATTTCGCAGCGCATGACGCGCGGCAGCAGCGTTTCCGTCACGAACACGAAGTCGCACGCGAGCGGCCCCTCCGACCATTGCACCGTATCGTAGACGCCGGCCGTCGGCGGCGGCGTGCTGCCGGGATGCCGCGCGACCCATGCGTCGACGAAGCGCGGGGCGTCGGCGATCGGCTCCAGGAAGCGCCGGTACGCATCGCTGCCGAACGCGCTGTTGAAATCGCCGCAGACGATCGCATCGCGCGGCTGGCCGGTCGCGCTGAACGGTCCCTCGGCAGTTTCGGCGGGCGCGGGCCGTTCCGCGTGCGCGCAGGCCTCGCGATGCCGGGCGCGCAGCGCGTCGACCTGCGCAAGCCGCTGGCGCGCCGAATAGTATTCGAGGTGCGTGGTGACCACGCGCAGCGGGCCGAAAGGCGCGTGCAACTCGACGTCGAGCGCGATGCGCGGCATCGACGGCGCGCCGGCGTCGGCCGGCCACGGCAGTAACTGGCGCAGCACGCGCCCGACCGGCAGCCGGGTCGCAATCGCATTACCGAACTGGCGGCGCGGTGCGCCCGGTTCGAGGGCCGGCAGGTCCGCGCCGATGGCTTCGACGATCGTATAGCCGGGCAGCAGTGCCGCGAGTTCGACGAACTGGTCGGGGCCGGGCCGGCCGGGCAATGCGCCGAAGCCGCGCGTGACTTCCTGCAGGCACAGCACGTCGAAATCGCCGAGCCGGCGGATCGTCGCGACGGTGCGCGAAAGATCGACAACGCCGTTGGCGTCCCGACCCCATTGTATGTTCCAGTCGATCAGTTGCATGGTCGAATCTCCTGTCGGGCGGATCTCTGGTTCCCGGCCTCTTCCTGACTGGTTCGCATCCCGCCGGCTGCGGGCCTTCCTGAGCTATTCGCGCGGCCGTCTATGTTTAAGTGTCGGCGCTTGCCCGATGCAAAGCGGCCGATGCGGGCCTTCGTCGTCTACAATCTCGCCTTCTTCAACGTTTGTCAGGAAAAGCTGGTGTCCGAAGCCGTCCCCACTTCTGCGCGCAAATCGAAAAATGCGCCCGTCGCGCCCGGGAACGCCCCGGTTCTCGAGATCGAATCGCTCGACATGGAAGCGCGCGGTGTCGGCCGCACGATGACCGAGGACGGCGAGCCGGGCAAGGTCATCTTCGTCGAGGGTGCGCTGCCCGGCGAGCGCGTGACCTATTCGAGCTACCGCCGCAAGCCGAGCTACGAGCAGGCGACGGTAGTCGACATTCTGCGCCCGAGCGTGATGCGCACGCAGCCGAAATGCAAGTTCTTCGGCACCTGCGGCGGCTGCTCGATGCAGCATCTCGACATGCGCGCGCAGGTGGCGGTCAAGCAGCGCGTGCTCGAAGACAACCTGTGGCACCTGGCGAAGCTGCGGGCGGAAACGATGTTCGCGCCGATCCACGGCCCGTCGTGGGGTTATCGCTACCGGGCGCGCCTGACCGTGCGCAACGTGGCGAAGAAGGGCGGCGTGCTGGTAGGGTTCCACGAGAAGAAGAGCAGCTACGTTGCCGACATGACGAGCTGCGAGGTGCTGCCGCCGCACGTGTCGGCGATGCTCGTGCCGCTGCGCCGGCTCGTCGAGGGGCTGTCGATCCGCGATCGGATGCCGCAGATCGAGCTCGCGGTCGGCTCGGAGGTCACGGCGCTCGTGCTGCGCGTGCTGGAGCCGATCAACGCGGACGACGAAGCGTTGCTGCGCGCGTTCGCGGACGAGCACAAGGTGCAGTTCTGGCTGCAGCCGAAGGGCCCCGACACGGTGACGCCGTTCTATCCGCTCGACGTGTCGCTCGACTACACGCTGCCGGAATTCGGCATCCGCATGCCGTTCAAGCCGACCGACTTCACGCAGGTCAACCATCAGATCAACCGCGTGCTGGTGGGCCGTGCGCTGCGTCTGCTCGCACCGTCGCGCGACGACCGCGTGCTCGACCTGTTCTGCGGGATCGGCAACTTCACGCTGCCGCTCGCGCGGCTGTCGCGCGAAGTGATGGGCATCGAGGGCAGCGACACGCTGACGACGCGCGCGCTTGCGAATGCGCGCGAGAACGGTGTCGATGGCCACACGACGTTTGCGTGCCGGAACCTGTTCGAAGTGACGGGTGACGACCTCCGCGCGCTCGGCGCATTCGACAAGTTCCTGATCGATCCGCCGCGCGAAGGCGCGCTCGCGGTGTCGAAGGCGCTGGCCGAGATTGCGCAAAGCGGCGAAGGCCCGCTGCCGAAGCGGATCGTCTACGTGTCGTGCAACCCGTCGACGCTTGCGCGCGATGCGGGCCTGCTCGTGCACGAGGCCGGCTACCGGCTGAAGGGCGCCGGTGTCGTGAACATGTTCCCGAATACGTCGCACGTCGAATCGATCGCGCTGTTCGAGCGCGACTGAGCCGGGCGGTGAACGTAAAAAAACCGGCCCTCGGGCCGGTTTTTCATGTTGCGTGTCGAACGTCAGTTGCGGTTGCCGCCGAAGATACCGAGCAGCGCGAGCAGGTTCGTGAACACGTTGTACAGGTCGAGGTAGATCGCGAGCGTCGCCGAGATGTAGTTCGTCTCGCCTCCGTTCACGACGCGCTGGACGTCGAACAGCATGTACGCCGAGAAGATCGCGATCGCGAGCACCGACACGGTGAGCATCAGTGCCGGCAGCTGCAGGAAGATGTTCGCGACCGATGCGAGCAGGATCACGATCACGCCCATGAACAGCCACTTGCCGAGCCCCGAGAAATCGCGCTTGCTGACGGTGGCGATCGTCGCCATCGCGGCGAAGATGATGCCGGTGCCGCCGAACGCGAGCATGATCAGCGACGGGCCGTTCGAGAAACCGAGAATGAAGCTCAGCAGCCGCGACAGCATCAGGCCCATGAAGAACGTGAAGCCGAGCAGCACGAACACGCCGGCCGCGCTGTTCTTCGTCCGCTCGATCGCGAACATGAAGCCGAACGCGATCGCGAAGAACGCGAGCAGGCTCATCATCGGGCTCGTGGCCGCGAACAGCGAGAAGCCCGTCGCGACGCCGACCCAGGCGCCCAGCACGGTCGGCACCATCGATAGCGCGAGCAGCCAGTACGTGTTCCGCAGCACGCGGTTGCGAACCTCGGCGGTGCTGACGGAACCGCCGCGACCGAAATTGTACGGATAGTCGTTCATGGTTTCTCCTAACATGGAACGCGTGGGCGTCCGGGGCCGGTTCGGCGCGCGCGGTGTGCGGCGCAGCAAACCGGAGCAGCTATGGCTAAGATACGTTCCGCACCGCGAGGTTTCAATGGCTGCGCGGCGCAAAACATATGGATTCGGAACCTTTCACGTGTGTAAGGGTTCAATCGCAATGATACACGGGATCGTGCTACAATAGCGGATTCATTTGAACCTGTAACTTCTTAATTTCTTGGAGTTTTTATGGCAATCGAGCGCACCCTGTCGATCATCAAGCCGGATGCGGTGGCAAAGAACGTGATCGGCCAGATCTACAGCCGTTTCGAAGGCGCCGGCCTGAAGATCGTCGCATCGCGCATGGCACATCTGTCGCGTGCTGACGCAGAGAAGTTCTACGCGGTTCACGCAGCGCGTCCGTTCTTCAAGGATCTCGTCGATTTCATGATCTCGGGCCCGGTGATGATCCAGGTTCTGGAAGGTGAAGGCGCGATCCTGAAGAACCGCGACCTGATGGGCGCAACGGATCCGAAGAAGGCGGAAAAGGGCACGATCCGCGCCGACTTCGCCGACAGCATCGACGCGAACGCCGTGCACGGCTCGGACGCAGCTGAAACGGCTGCTGTCGAAATCGCGTTCTTCTTCCCGGAAATGAACGTTTACTCGCGTTAAGCTCTGGCTGACAGCAGGTAGGCAGGATTCAGCGCACGCGGCAAGGCAGCACATCATGACGAGCGAAACTTCCGTCAATCTTCTCGACTTCGATGCCGAGGGTCTTGTCGCGTACTGCGGCAGCCTCGGCGAGAAGCCGTTCCGCGCCAAGCAGTTGCAGCGCTGGATCCACCAATACAACGCCGGCGATTTCGACGGCATGACCGATCTCGCGAAGTCCCTGAGGGAGAAACTCAAGGGCCGCGCGTCGATCGTGATGCCGGATATCGCCAGCGATCACGTTTCCACCGACGGCACGCGCAAGTGGCTGATCGACGTCGGAAACGGCAATGCGGTCGAAACCGTGTTCATCCCGGAAGAGACGCGCGGCACGCTGTGCGTGTCGTCGCAGGCCGGGTGCGCGGTCAACTGCCGCTTCTGTTCGACGGGCAAGCAGGGCTTTTCCCGCAACCTGTCGACAGCCGAAATCATTGGCCAGCTGCGGATGGCCGAATTTGCATTGCGAGCGTCGCTGGGCCGCGCGCCCGGCCCGAACGGCAAGGCCGAACGGGTCGTCACCAACGTGGTGATGATGGGCATGGGCGAGCCGCTCCTGAATTACAGCGCGGTCGTGCCCGCAATGCGGCTGATGCTCGACGACAACGCGTATGGCCTGTCGCGCCGCCGCGTCACGCTGTCGACGTCCGGCGTGGTGCCGATGATGGACCGCCTCGGCGCCGAGCTGCCGGTCGCGCTGGCCGTTTCGCTGCACGCGCCGAACGATGCGCTGCGCGACGAGCTGGTGCCGCTCAACAAGAAGTATCCGCTTCGCGAACTGATGGCCGCGTGCCAGCGCTATCTGAAAGTCGCGCCGCGCGATTTCATTACGTTCGAATACTGCATGCTCGACGGCGTCAACGACACCGAAGCGCATGCGCGCGAACTGCTGGCCGTCACGCGTGACGTGCCGTGCAAGTTCAATCTGATCCCGTTCAATCCGTTTCCGGAATCGGGCCTCATTCGCTCGAAGCCGGAGCAGATCAAGCGCTTTGCGCAGGTCCTCATCGACGCGGGTGTCGTCACGACCGTGCGCAAGACGCGCGGCGACGATATCGATGCCGCGTGCGGCCAGTTGGCCGGCGCGGTGAAGGACCGCACGCGCCTCGCGGAACGAACGGGCACGGCAGCAAAAATCATCGAAGTTCGGGCGGTTTGACGGGGGCGCCTAGCCGGGGATGCCCGAACCTTTGGGCAGTACAACACGCGAATAGCGATCGGTCGCGGCGCCACGGCGCCGCGCATGGTATGAACAGTTGCGGGTGCCGGCCGGCGGGGAGTCGGCGGCGGCCGCCAGTGAAGAAGAATCGACGCGAGGACAAGGATGAGTGAGCCGCAGCCGACTAACGGCGCAGAGACGAATGCCGCAAGACCGGCACCGGCGGGACTGGAATCGCTGGCGGCGGTCGGCAGCCGGCTGGCGCAGCTTCGGGAGACGAAGGGCTGGACGGTCGACGACGTATCGGCGCGGCTCAAGGTCGCACCGCAGAAGCTTCGGGCGCTCGAGGCCGGCGACATCAGTCATTTGCCTGGCGTGACGTTCGCGCTCGGCGTCGTGCGCAGCTACGCGAAGATGCTCGGCGTCGACCCGGAACCGTTCGCGCAGGCGCTGCGCCGCGAGCGTGGGGTGCCGGAAGTCGATCTGTCGATGCCCGCATCGTCGGGAACGGATCTGCCGCGCGGCCGCGTGTCGATTCCGCTGGGCGGCTCGTCGCACCACCACCCGTGGCTGTGGGGAACGGCGATTGTCGTCGTCGCGGTGGTTGCCGTACTGATGTGGCACACTGGCGGCGATTCGTCTAGCCTGCTCGCGCGCTTCAAGGGCGGCGACGCGGAACATGCGTCGGCTGCGAGCGCGCCGGCGGCATCGTCGTCTTCCGTCGAAGAGGCGGCTGCGAGCGGCACGTCGGCCGTAGCCGCCAATGAGGTTCCGGCCCCGGCCGCTGCATCTGCCGCCCCGGCACAGGCGATTGCGTCTGCTGTCCCGGCGCCCGTGGCCCCGGTCGCGGCGGCTGCATCGCAGCCCGTCGCGGCAACGACGGCCGCGAGTGCCGCTACGCCGGCCGAGCCGGCGAGCGTCGTGGTTGCGGCTGGCCAGTCGATGGTCGAACTGAAGGTCAAGCAGGATTGCTGGTTCAGCGTGCGCGACAAGAACGGCAAGGAGCTGTTCTCGGCACTGGTGCGGGCCGGCGAGACGAAGCAGGTCGCCGGCGACGGGCCGTTCAAGGTCACGATCGGCAACAAGGCAGGCCTCGACGCGGTCGCGTTCGACGGAAAACCTGTCGATCCGGCAAAATATTCGGCAGCGCGGGGTAATGTGGCGCGGTTCACGTTGCCCTGACGTCAAGCGCCGTGGCGAAGGCCTGTCGTCGATATCGGCAGGCCGTGAGGACACGGCGCTTTTTCAATTCATGCGCCGCGTCGCGGCGCATTCCGCGTAAATGGATCTATCGATGCAATCCGAAGCTCAATCCCCACGCAGCAGTCAGATTTGTTCAACCGAGCCGGTGTTCGGCGGGCATCAGCCGCGCCGCGTGTCGCATGCGGTGGATGTCCGCTGGGGCGGGCAACTCGTGACGATCGGCGGCGCCGCGCCGGTGCGCGTGCAGTCGATGACGAATACCGACACGGCCGACGCGATCGGCACCGCGATCCAGATCAAGGAACTCGCGAACGCGGGCTCCGAGCTGGTGCGCATCACGGTCAACACGCCGGAGGCCGCGGCCGCCGTGCCGGCGATCCGCGAGCAGCTCGACCGGATGGGCGTGACCGTGCCGCTCGTCGGCGATTTCCACTACAACGGCCACCTGCTGCTGCGCGATTACCCGGGCTGCGCGGAGTCGCTGTCGAAGTACCGGATCAACCCCGGCAACGTCGGTCAGGGCGCGAAACGCGATACGCAGTTCGCGCAGATGATCGAGGCCGCGGCCAAGTACGACAAGCCGGTGCGGATCGGCGTGAACTGGGGCAGTCTCGACCAGGACCTGCTCGCGCGCATGATGGACGAGAACGGCGCGCGTTCGCAGCCGTGGGACGCGCAAAGCGTGATGTACGAGGCGTTGATCCAGTCGGCGATCGGCTCGGCAGAGCGCGCAGTCGAGCTGGGTCTCGGCCGCGACCGCATCGTGCTGTCGTGCAAGGTCAGCGGCGTGCAGGACCTGATTGCCGTGTACCGCGAACTCGGCCGCCGCTGCGGCTTCGCGCTGCATCTCGGGCTGACCGAGGCGGGCATGGGCTCGAAGGGCATCGTCGCATCGACGGCCGCGCTCGGCGTGCTGCTGCAGGAAGGGATCGGCGACACGATCCGCATCTCGCTGACGCCGGAACCGGGCGCGTCGCGCACGGGCGAGGTGATCGTCGGCCAGGAAATCCTCCAGACGATGGGCCTGCGCTCGTTCGCGCCGATGGTGATCGCGTGCCCGGGCTGCGGCCGTACGACGAGCACGCTGTTCCAGGAACTCGCGATGCAGATCCAGACCTACCTGCGCGAGCAGATGCCGGTCTGGCGCAAGGAGTACCCGGGCGTCGAGAAGATGAACGTCGCGGTGATGGGCTGCATCGTCAACGGCCCGGGCGAATCGAAGCACGCGAACATCGGCATCAGCCTGCCGGGTTCGGGCGAAAACCCGGCCGCGCCCGTCTTCATCGACGGCGAGAAGGTCAAGACGCTGCGCGGCGAGCGGATCGCCGAGGAATTCCAGCAGATCGTCAGCGACTACGTCGCACGCAACTATGGCCGCGCCGACGCGGCAGTGAACTAATTCGTCAACACACACGATGACTGAACAGAAACGCAAGATCGAGAAACTCACCGGCGTCAAGGGCATGAACGACATCCTTCCGCAGGATGCCGGCCTGTGGGAATTCTTCGAAGCCACCGTGAAATCGCTGCTGCGCGCATACGGCTACCAGAACATCCGCACGCCGATCGTCGAACACACGCAGCTCTTCACGCGCGGCATCGGCGAAGTCACCGACATCGTCGAGAAGGAGATGTACAGCTTCACCGACGCGCTGAACGGCGAGAACCTGACGATGCGTCCGGAAAACACCGCGGCCGTCGTGCGCGCGTCGATCGAGCACAACATGCTGTACGACGGCCCGAAGCGCCTGTGGTACATCGGCCCGATGTTCCGTCACGAGCGTCCGCAGCGCGGCCGCTACCGGCAGTTCCACCAGGTCGGCGTCGAGGCGCTCGGTTTCGCGGGTCCCGATGCGGATGCCGAGATCATCATGATGTGCCAGCGCCTGTGGGACGACCTCGGCCTGACCGGCATCAAGCTCGAGATCAACTCGCTCGGCCTCGCCGAAGAGCGCGCCGCGCACCGCGTCGAACTGATCAAGTACCTCGAGCAGTTCGCCGACGTGCTCGACGAGGACGCGAAGCGCCGCCTGTATACGAACCCGCTGCGCGTGCTCGACACGAAGAATCCCGCGCTGCAGGAGATCGCGCAGAATGCGCCGAAGCTGATCGACTTCCTCGGCGACGAATCGCGCGCGCACTTCGAGGGGCTGCAGCGCCTGCTGCTCGCGAACAACATTCCGTTCAAGATCAACCCGCGTCTCGTGCGCGGCCTCGACTACTACAACCTGACCGTGTTCGAGTGGGTGACGGACAAGCTCGGCGCGCAGGGCACGGTCGCGGCCGGCGGCCGCTACGATCCGCTGATCGAGCAGCTCGGCGGCAAGCCGACCGCCGCGTGCGGCTGGGCGATGGGTATCGAGCGCATCCTCGAACTGCTGAAGGAAGAGGATCTGGCGCCCGAGCAGGAAGGCGTCGACGTGTACGTCGTGCACCAGGGCGAGACCGCCCGCGAGCAGGCGTTCATCGCGGCCGAGCGCCTGCGTGACACGGGCCTCGACGTGATCTTCCACTGCAGCGCCGACGGCGCGCCGGCGAGCTTCAAGTCGCAGATGAAGCGGGCCGATGCAAGCGGCGCGGCATTCGCGGTGATCTTCGGCGAAGAAGAGGTCGCGAACGGCACGGTGGGCGTGAAAGCACTGCGCGGGGCGGGCGACGACGGGGAAAAGAACGTTCAGCAGACCGTACCGGTCGAAAGCTTGACCGAATTCCTAATCAATGCGATGGTTGCATCCGCCGAAGACGGCGACGACTGATCGCGCTGGCATCCGCTCGACAAGAAAGGCCTGAACAGGAAGGAATCGCTCGCCGATGAGTTATCACGACGAACAAGAATCGATTGAAAGTGTCAAGGCGTGGTGGGCCCGCTGGGGCAACCTCACCACGTGGATCGTGCTCGCGGCGCTCGTCGTCGCGGCCGGTTTCAACGGCTGGAACTACTGGCAGCGCCGTCAGGCTGCCGAGGCGTCCGGGCTGTACGAGCAGGTCCAGAAGGCCGCCGCCGCGAACGACAAGGCGACGATGGCTCGCGCGGCCGCCGACATGGAAGACAAGTTCGGCAGCACGCCGTATGCGCAGATGACGGCGCTCGCGGCCGCGAAGGTGCTGTACGCGGCCGGCGACTCCGCAGGCGCGAAGGCGCAGCTGCAATGGGCCGTCGATCACGCCAAGGACGACGAGTACAAGCAGATCGCGAAGCTGCGTCTCGCATCGCTGCTGCTCGACGAGAAGGCATACGACGCGGGCCTCGCGCTGCTGTCGGGTACGCCGCTCGATGCATTCAAGGGCCTCGTGGCCGATCGCCGCGGCGATCTGCTTGCCGCGCAAGGCAAGACCGACGATGCGCGCGCCGCTTACAAGCTGGCGCTCGACGGCCTGTCGAAGGACGACCAGTCCGCGCGCCAGCTCGTGCAATTCAAGCTGGACGCGCTCGGCGGCTGAACCCCGGTCCCCTCAACCTCTTAACTCTGCTTCGCTAACCGATGAATTTGCTGAAACGTTACGCTGTGCCCGTTGCCTGCGCGGCGGCTGTCCTGGCATTGGCGGCCTGCTCGTCGTCGAAGGATGCGCGCCGCGTGCCGACGCCGCTCACCGAGTTCAAGCCCGTGATGGACGTGCAACAGGTCTGGAAGGCGAGCGTCGGCAAGGGCGGACGCTACCTGTTTTCGCCGGTGGCCGTTGGCGACGCCGTTTATGCGGCGGGCGAAAACGGTTCGGTCGAGAAGATCGACGCGAAGACGGGCCAGACGGTATGGCGCTCGAAGGTCGATTCGGACCTGTCGGCCGGCGTCGGCAGCGACGGCAACCTGACCGCGGTCGGCGCACTGAAGGGCGGCGTGTTCGTGCTGGGCCCGGACGGCAAGCAACTGTGGAAGACCAGCGTGCAGGGCGAGATTTTCTCGCCGCCGCTCGTCGGCAACGGCCTCGTGGTCGTCCGCACGATCGACGGGCAGGTGATCGCCTTCAACGCGCAGACGGGCGAACAGAAGTGGAACTACCGCAACCGCGCGGTACCGCTGAACCTGCGCGTGTCGGCCGGCATGACGTTCGCGGGCGACGCGGCGGTGCTGGCGGGCTTCCCCGGCGGCGGTCTCGTCGCGATCAACCTGCAGACGGGCGAGCCGTTCTGGCAGACGCCCGTGTCGTTCCCGAAGGGCGTGACCGAGGTCGAGCGCATCAACGACGTCAGCGGTCCGCCGACGCTCGTGGGTGCCGAAGCCTGCGCGGTGACGTTCCAGGGTCAGCTCGGCTGCTTCGATGCGAACTCGGGCCGCCCGCTGTGGGAAAAGCCGTTCTCGAGCCGCAGCGGCCTCGCACAGGACGATTCGGTGGTCGCCGGCGGCGACGACTGGTCGGTCGTGACGGCGTACGATGCGGCGTCGGGCAATCAGCTCTGGCGCAACGACAAGCTCAAGAGCCGCGACGTCGGGGTGCCGTACCTGCTCGGGCATGCGGTCGTGATGGGCGACTACCAGGGCGTCGTGCACTTCCTGTCGCGCGAAGACGGCAGCTTCATCGCGCGGATGAAGACCGACGGCAGCGCGATTACGGCCGCACCGGTCCTCGCGGGCAATACGCTCGTCGTGCAGACGAAGGACGGCGGCCTGTACGGGTTCCGTCCGCGCTGACGCGCAGGAAACATGCGCGGCCGCGGTGCGACGGGCTTGTCCCGCGCGCCTTGGCCGCGCGACATGAAGGCGGCCGGTGTTCCCGGCCGCTCGGTATTTGAAAGGCAGTTGAGACGAAAGACGACGGCGCGCAACGCGCGCCCGGCGCGCGCATCGGGCGCGGCGCGAATTCGTGATATTTTCATTCAGCGCAGCCGCCCGCAGCAGCGGGCCTCCCGCTGCTGCGCTTCACCGTAGAAAACACAGATGAAACCGGTCATTGCCCTCGTTGGGCGCCCCAATGTGGGGAAATCCACGCTGTTCAACCGGCTCACGCGCTCGCGCGATGCGCTGGTTGCCGACCTGCCGGGCCTGACGCGCGATCGCCATTACGGCGAAGGGCGCGTCGGCGAACGGCCGTATCTGGTCGTCGATACGGGCGGCTTCGAGCCCGTCGCGAAGGACGGCATCCTGCACGAGATGGCGCGCCAGACGCGGCAGGCGGTTGAAGAGGCCGACGTCGTCGTGTTCATCGTCGACGGCCGCAACGGGCTCGCGCCGCAGGACAAGTCGATCGCCGACTACCTGCGCAAGACCGGCCGGCCGATCTTCCTCGTCGTCAACAAGGCCGAGGGGATGAAGTACACGGCGGTCGCGACCGACTTCTACGAGCTCGGGCTCGGCGACCCGCGCGCGATCTCGGCCGCGCACGGCGACGGCGTGACCGACATGATCAACGAGGCGCTGGAAGTCGCATACAGGGACCAGCCCGAAGAGGAAGACGAGAACGACCCGTCGCGCGGCATCAAGATCGCGATCGTCGGCCGGCCGAACGTCGGCAAGTCGACGCTCGTGAACGCGCTGATCGGCGAGGACCGCGTGATCGCGTTCGACATGCCGGGCACCACGCGCGATTCGATCTACGTCGACTTCGAGCGCAACGGCAAGAAATACACGCTGATCGACACGGCCGGCCTGCGGCGCCGCGGCAAGGTGTTCGAGGCGATCGAAAAGTTCTCGGTTGTGAAGACGCTGCAGTCGATTTCCGACGCAAATGTCGTCATTCTTCTGCTGGATGCGCAGCAGGACATTTCCGACCAGGACGCGCACATCGCCGGCTTCGTCGTCGAGCAGGGCCGCGCGCTCGTGATCGGCGTCAACAAGTGGGACGGGCTCGACGACCACGCGCGAGACCGCGCGAAAGCGGATTTGACCCGCAAGCTGAAATTCCTCGACTTCGCGAAATCGCACTTCATTTCGGCCGCGAAGAAGACGGGTATCGGCACGCTGATGCGCTCGGTAGACGACGCGTACGCGGCGGCGATGGCGAAGCTGCCGACGCCGAAGCTCACGCGCGCGCTGATCGAGGCTGTCGAGTTCCAGCAGCCGCGCCGTCGCGGCCCGGTGCGTCCGAAGCTGCGCTACGCGCACCAGGGAGGCCAGAATCCGCCGATCATCGTCATCCACGGCAACGCGCTCGACGCCGTGACGGAAACGTACAAGCGCTACCTGGAAAACCGGTTCCGCGAAACTTTCTCGCTGACCGGGACTCCATTGCGCATAGAGTTCCGTTCGTCGAACAATCCGTACGCGGACAAGGGCTGAAGCACGCCCCGCAAGGGATAGGCCGGAAGGCCTATGCCCCGGGCGGGGCAGGCAAAATCGGCTATAGTGTAGCGATTGGCGCCGGATCTCTTTTTCTTCCCCGCCAATCCAGATCAACCTGCAAAAAAAGATGGAGTACGCCATGAGCAACAAAGGGCAATTGTTACAAGACCCGTTTTTGAACGCACTGCGCAAAGAGCACGTTCCCGTTTCGATCTACCTCGTCAACGGCATCAAGCTCCAAGGGAACATTGAATCGTTCGACCAGTACGTCGTGTTGCTCCGTAATACGGTGACCCAGATGGTCTACAAGCACGCCATCTCGACGGTCGTGCCGGCGCGCCCGGTGAATTTCCACCCGGACGCGGAAGCTTCGTCCTAACCTATCGCAGCGGCCGGCATCCGGTCGCCGCGAGCGACCGATGCCAGCCGCCTTATCTTGACACCCGATAATTTGATCAACGCAGCGCTCGTCGGCATCGATTTCGGCAAGACCGATTTCGAAGCCAGTCTCGAAGAACTCAGTCTTCTCGCCTCCAGCGCGGGGGCCCGTCCCGCCGTCACCCTCACAGGTCGTCGCGCCAGTCCCGATGCCGCGATGTTCATCGGCAGCGGCAAAGCCGATGAACTGCGGCTTGCCTGCGACACGCACAACGTCGAAATCGTCATCTTCAACCACGCACTGGCGCCGGCCCAGCAACGCAATCTGGAACGGGCACTTAACAGGCGGGTCGTCGATCGCACGAGCCTCATCCTCGATATCTTCGCGCAGCGCGCCCGCAGCCATGAAGGCAAGCTGCAGGTCGAGCTCGCGCAGCTTCAATACCTGTCGACGCGGCTCATTCGCGCATGGACCCACCTCGAACGGCAAAAGGGTGGTATCGGCCTGCGTGGCCCCGGCGAAACCCAGCTCGAAACCGACCGCCGGCTGATCGGCGAGCGCATCAAGATGCTGAAGTCGCGGCTCGACCGGCTGCGCCGGCAACACAGCACGCAACGCCGGCAGCGCGCGCGCAGCGGCACGATGTCGGTGTCGCTGGTCGGCTATACGAACGCGGGCAAGTCGACGCTGTTCAATGCGCTGACGAAAGCGCAGGCCTACGCGGCCGACCAGCTGTTCGCGACGCTCGATACGACGTCGCGGCGCGTGTACCTCGGCGACGAGGTCGGCCAGATCGTCGTATCGGATACGGTCGGGTTCATCCGAGAGCTGCCTCACCAGCTCGTCGCGGCGTTTCGCGCGACCCTCGAGGAAACGATCCACGCGGATCTGCTGCTGCACGTGGTCGATGCATCGAGTGCGGTCAGGCTCGAGCAGATCGAGCAGGTCAACGGCGTGCTGCACGAGATCGGCGCGGACACGATCCGGCAGGTGCTGGTGTTCAACAAGATCGACGCGGTGCCCGAACTGGCGGCCCGCGGCGACGCGGTCGAGCGGGACGAGTATGGTAATATTTCGCGCGTCTTTTTGAGCGCACGCACCGGTCAGGGGCTTGACGCGTTGCGTGCCGCCATCGCCGAGATTGCCTCCGCGGAACACCTTCCCAGCGCGATGTTACCCAACGGCGCACTCGACGGCGCGTCCGCTGAATCACACGAAGACCGCACGATTTCCGAACACGGGCGCTAACCGGTCCCGGCCGGTTCGCCGGCGTCTAATCTGGTGAACAAACTCTGGTGAACGAATACAACGAGCGGAGTACCTGGCGGCGGATGCGCGCCTTGCTGTCGATCAACGATCCCCGTTGGGGACGCGGCGAAGGCAATGGCAAAGACGGATCCCGTCCCCGTGCGAACGAATCGAAGCGTCCGCAAGGCGGTGACGGCGAAGGTCCGCCCGATCTCGACGAGATGTGGCGCAACTTCAACCGCCGCTTGAGCGGCCTTTTCGGCGGCAAGGGCGGCAACGGCTTCCGTCCCGACAACGGACGGGCCGCGCGGGTCGGCGTCGGCATCGTGATCGGCGTGCTGGTCGCGGTCTACGCGGGCAGCGGGCTGTTCGTCGTGCAGGACGGCCAGACGGGCGTCGTACTGCAGCTCGGCAAGCTGTCGGGCACGGTCGGCCAGGGCGTGCACTGGCGCGCGCCGTATCCGTTCGCGTCGCACGAGATCGTCGATACGTCGCAGGTCCGCTCGATCGAGATCGGCCGCAACAACGTCGTGCGTCTCGCGAACGTGAAGGAAGCGGCGATGCTGACGCGCGATGCCGACATCGTCGACGTGCGCTTCATCGTCCAGTACCGGATTCGTTCGGCAACCGATTACCTGTTCCGCAGCGTCGATCCCGAGCGCAGCGTGTCGCAGGCCGCGCAGGCCGCGGTGCGTGCGATCGTCGGTACGCGCAGTGCTGCCGACGTGCTGAACCAGGATCGCGACGCGCTGCGCGAGCAGCTTTCTGCCGCGATCCAGCGCGACCTCGACCGCTACCAGTCGGGGCTCGAGGTGACGGCCGTCACGATGCAGAGCGTCGCCGCGCCCGAGCAGACGCAGGCCGCCTACGGCGAAGTCGCGAAGGCGCGCGACGAGCGCGAGGCAGCGAAGCGCGCCGCGCAGGCGTACGCAAACGACCTGCTGCCGAAGGCGCAGGGCGATGCCGCGAAGCTCGTCGACGAAGCGAAGGCGTATTCCGATCGCGTGGTCACGGAAGCCGAAGGCGATGCCGATCGCTTCAAGCAGGTCTACGCGCAGTACTCGAAGGCGCCGGCGGTGATCCGCGAGCGGATGTACCTCGAGACGATGCAGGAAATCTATTCGAACGCGACGAAGGTGTTCGTCGGCAACAAGGGCGGCAACAGCGTCGTGTATCTGCCGCTCGACAAGCTCGTCGAGCAGGGGCGGCAAAACGCCGCGACGTCCACCGGCGCAGCCGCGCCCGATGCGGCGTCCGCACCGGCGGCTGTCGCGCCGGCGGCAGCCGTACCCGCGAGCGCGGCATCGGCCGCCGCGGCGTCGGGCGGCGACGTGCTGCGATCGCGCGAAGGTTTCCGCAGCCGGTCGCGTGAAGACGATCTGAAGTAACGGGAGCGCAGAACATGAACCGAATCATTGCGCTCGTCGTCGCAATCGTGATCGTTGCCTTCGCGGCTTCCTCGACGGTCCTGACCGTCGATCCGCGCCATACGGCCGTGCTGTCGGGCCGCGACGGCGCACAGCCCGAACTCGCCGGCCCCGGTATCCATTTCAAGCTGCCGCCGCCACTGCAGACGGCCACGCTGATCGACACGCGCCTGCAATCGCTCGAGTCGTCCGATCCGCTGCAACTGGCAACGGAAGACAAGCACGACCTGCTCGTCGCGTATGCGGTGAAGTATCGGATCAGCGATCCGCTGAAATATTTCACGGCGACGGGCGGCGATCCGGCGGCGGCTACCGAACGCTTGGCCGGTGTGCTGAAGAGCGCGCTCGGCGACGCGTTCGGCAAGCGTGCGCTCGACGACGCCCTCGGCGGCCAGCGCGCGATCGCCGACGCAGCCCGCGACGCGGCGAAGGCGAAAGCGTCCGGTTTCGGCGTCGACGTGGTCGACGTCCAGTTGACGCGCGTCGACTTGCCGGCCGCGCAGGCGGATGCCGTCTATCAGCGGATGGTCGGCGCGCTGCGCGATCAGGCGGCACAGGTGCGTGCGGAAGGCGCGGCCGACGTCGAGCAGATCAAGGCCGACGCCGAACGCGAACAGCAGGCCGTGCTCGCGAACGCGTACAAATCCGCGCAGACGATCAAGGGCGAGGGCGACGCGAAGGCCGCGACGATTGCCGCCGATGCGTTCGGCCGCGATCCGCAGTTCTATCAGTTCTACGCGAGCCTGCAGGCCTACCGGAAGACGTTCAAGCGCAACGACATCATCGTCGTTGATCCCGACAGCGAGTTCTTCCGCTTCATGCGCAGCCCGACGGGCGGTGCCGCACCGTCGGCGCCTGCTCCCCGCAAACACTGACCTTGGGGCGCCGCGTCGAGCGGCGCCGTCGCTCGCATGGACCTGGCTGGCTCGTTGTTGCTCGCAGTAGCGCTGATGCTGATCATCGAGGGGGCGTTTCCCTTCGTGTTTCCCGTCGCCTGGCGCGACACGTTTCGTAGAATAGCTGAGCGGCCGCCGCATCATATCCGGATCGGCGGGCTGATCGTGATGGTGCTCGGGCTCGTGCTGCTGCTGCTCGCCACCTGACCGGAGACCTGATCCGGACGGCGCATCCGCCGTTCGTCCCGCCAGATTCCGGATTTTCGATTCATATTGCGGCGCGCGTGTCGCGCGCTGTTTCCCGTCGTAGGACTGTACCGATGTCGACCTGGTTACTTCCCGAGAATATCGCCGACGTACTGCCGTCGGAAGCGCGCAAGATCGAGGAGCTGCGCCGCAGGCTGCTCGACCGCTTCCGTTCGTACGGCTACGAAATGGTGATGCCGCCGCTGCTCGAGTATCTCGAGTCGCTGCTGACGAGCGGCGGCGCCGATCTGCGCCTGCGCACCTTCAAGCTGGTCGACCAGCTGTCGGGCCGCACGCTCGGCCTGCGCGCGGACATCACGCCGCAGGTCGCGCGGATCGACGCGCACCTGTTGAACCGTCAGGGCGTGACGCGCCTCTGCTATGCGGGCCACGTGATGCATACGCGCCCACGCGGCCTGCATGCGACGCGCGAGCAGATCCAGATCGGCGCCGAAATCTACGGGCATGCCGGGCTGGAAGCCGATCTCGAGATCCAGCAACTGATGCTCGACGCACTGCATCTGGCGGGCCTGTCGCGCATCCGTCTCGACCTCGGCCACGCGGGCGTGCTCGCGGCGCTGCTGGCGCGCGATGCGCAGGCTGCCGAGCGCGGCGAGTCGCTGTACGACGCGCTGTCGGGCAAGGACGTGCCGCTGCTGAACGAACTTACCGACGATCTCGGTGCCGATACGCGGGCAGCGCTGCGCGCGCTGCCGAACCTTTACGGCGACGCGAGCGTGCTCGCCGAGGCGCGCGCACGGCTGCCGGTGCTGCCCGAAATCACGCGGGCGCTCGACGATCTGGCGCAGCTCGCCGCACAGGCGAAGGGCGCCGAAGTGGCGATCGATCTCGCCGACCTGCGCGGCTACGCGTACCACAGCGGCGCGATGTTCAGCGCGTACATCGACGGCGTGCCGAACGCAATCGCGCGCGGCGGCCGCTACGATCACGTGGGTCAGGCATATGGCCGTGCCCGTCCGGCCACGGGCTTCTCGCTCGACCTGCGCGAGCTCGCGCGGATTTCGCCGGTCGAGGCGCGCGGCACCGCGATTCTCGCGCCGTGGGCGCAGGACGACGCGCTGGGCGCGGCCGTCGCGGCGCTGCGCGATGCGGGCGAGGTCGTGATCCAGGCACTGCCGGGCCACGACCACGTGCTCGACGAGTTCGCATGCGACCGTTCGCTCGTCGAGCGCAACGGCGCATGGGTGGTCGAACCCCGATAAACAGGCGTTCGCGGGCCGTGCTTCGGCGTGCATATCGTTGAAGCGAAACGGAAAAATTCGGAAACGCCCGCGAACATAGGTAGAATACGTTTTTAACCAGCTAACGAATCAACATGTCTGCCAGCGCAGTGAACGTGACTCCCGGGCGCAATGTCGTCGTTGTGGGAACTCAATGGGGTGATGAAGGCAAGGGCAAGATCGTCGACTGGCTGACGGACCACGCTCAGGGCGTCGTGCGTTTCCAGGGCGGCCACAACGCCGGCCACACCCTCATCATCGGCGGCAAGAAAACGATCTTGCGCCTCATTCCGTCGGGCATCATGCGTGAAGGCGTCGCCTGCTACATCGGCAACGGCGTCGTCCTGTCCCCCGAAGCACTGTTCAAGGAAATCGGCGAGCTCGAAGAAGCCGGCGTGAACGTGCGCGACCGTCTGTTCATTTCCGAAGCCACGACGCTGATCCTGCCGTACCACATCGCGATCGACCAGGCGCGCGAAGCGCGCAAGGGCGCGGGCAAGATCGGCACGACGGGCCGCGGCATCGGCCCCGCGTACGAAGACAAGGTCGGCCGTCGCGCGCTGCGCGTGCAGGATCTGTTCGACGCGAAGACTTTCGCCGACCGCCTGCGCGAAAACCTCGATTTCCACAACTTCGTGCTGACCCAGTACCTGGGTGGCGCGGCCGTCGACTTCCAGGCCACGCTCGACACGATGCTCGGCTATGCCGACCGCCTGAAGCCGATGGTGGCCGACGTGTCGCGCCGCCTGTACGACGCGAACAACGCGGGCCAGAACCTGCTGTTCGAAGGCGCGCAAGGCACGCTGCTCGACATCGATCACGGCACCTATCCGTTCGTCACGTCGAGCAACTGCGTCGCGGGTGCGGCGTCGGCCGGCGCGGGCGTCGGTCCGCAGAAGCTCAACTACATCCTCGGCATCACGAAGGCGTATTGCACGCGCGTCGGTTCGGGCCCGTTCCCGAGCGAACTGTACGATGCGGACAACCCGCAGCGCCAGGACCAGGTCGGCGTCACGCTCGCGAACGTCGGCAAGGAATTCGGTTCCGTCACCGGCCGTCCGCGCCGCACGGGCTGGCTCGACGCGGCCGCGCTGCGCCGCTCGATCCAGATCAACGGCGTGTCGGGCCTGTGCATGACGAAGCTCGATGTGCTCGACGGCCTCGACGAAGTCAAGCTGTGCGTCGGCTACAAGATCGACGGCAAGGATGTGGACATCCTGCCGCGCGGCGCGGCCGATGTGGCCCGTTGCGAGCCCGTGTACGAAACCTTCTCCGGCTGGAAGGAAAGCACGGTCGGCATCAAGACGTGGGAAGCACTGCCGGCGAACGCACAGGCCTACCTGACCCGCGTCCAGGAAGTGGCTGGCGTGCCGGTCGACATGGTGTCGACGGGCCCGGACCGCGACGAAACGATCCTGCTCCGCCATCCGTTCAAGGTGTAACCCCAGATGACGCAGCAAATCACGATGACGGCGGCAGACTTGATGACCGATCCGCGCAACGACGACAAGAACCTGTGGGTAGGCTGGGATGAATATCATCGTCTGATCGAACTGCTCGCGCTCGAGGTGCATGCATCGGGTTGGAAGTTCGACCAGATCCTGTGTCTCGCGCGCGGCGGCCTGCGCGTCGGCGATCAACTGTCGCGCATCTACGACGTGCCGCTCGCGATCCTCGCGACGAGTTCGTACCGGGAAGCGGCCGGCACCGAGCAGGGCGACCTCGACATCGCGCAGTACATCACGATGACGCGCGGCAACCTCGCAGGCAACGTGCTGCTGGTCGACGACCTCGTCGATTCGGGCGTTACGCTCGCGCGCGTGCAGGAGCACCTGAAGGAGCGCTATCCGGCCGTGACGGCCGTGCGTTCGGCCGTGCTCTGGTACAAGGGTTGCTCGAAGGTCAAGCCCGACTATCACACGCAATATCTGCCGACGAATCCGTGGATTCATCAGCCGTTCGAGGAGTGGGACACGGTTCGCCCGCACAACCTCGAGGCATGGATCAAGCGCGGTCGCGCGCAGCGCGACGGTTCGGGCGCGTAAGCGGCCGGTCGATCGAAGGAAAGCCTTGCACGGCGCCGCTTGCGGCGCCGTTTTTCGTTGCGGCACCGTTTGCGCGGCGCGGCATGCCCTGCGTATCCGGTAGGCAGACGCCGCCGCCCCGGCTATGATGGCAGCCCTGCCACAGCTCGCGCCGGATTGCATGCGCAGCGTGGATCACGTGGTTTCACGGCAACAGAGCAGGGCGGCGTTTCACGGGGGCGCGAGTAGAATAGCGCTCGTTTTGTCCGACCCGGACCCGATTATTACGCTTCATATGAACGACACGATCCACGCGACCGACGCAGCACACGCGCCGCACTCGACGCAACAACACTCGATGCGGGCGCTAGCGATAGCAGCCATCGGCGTCGTGTTCGGCGACATCGGCACCAGCCCGCTGTATTCGCTCAAGGAGGCGTTCAGCCCCGCGCACGGCATTCCGCTGACCGAAAGCTCGATCCTCGGCGTGATCTCGCTGCTGTTCTGGGCGATCATCCTGGTGGTCGGCGTCAAGTACCTGCTGTTCGTGATGCGGGCAGACAACAACGGCGAAGGCGGCGTGCTCGCGCTGATGGCGCTGTCGCTGCGGCCGCTCGACTCGAAAACCCGCGTCGCGGGTGCGCTGATGGCGCTCGGGATATTCGGCGCATGCATGTTCTACGGGGACGCGGTGATCACGCCGGCGATCTCGGTGATGTCAGCCGTCGAAGGTCTCGAAATCGCGACGCCGCACCTGTCGCACCTCGTGCTGCCGATCACGATCGTGATCCTGATCGCGCTGTTCTGGATCCAGCGCCACGGCACCGCGTTGGTCGGCAAGCTGTTCGGCCCGATCATGGTGCTGTGGTTCGTCGTGATCGCGGCGCTCGGCGTGTACCACATCGTGCGCGTGCCGGGCATCATCGCGGCAATCAATCCGTACTACGCAGCGTCGTTCATGGCCGATCACCTGCTGCAGGCCTACGTCGTGCTCGGCTCGGTCGTGCTGGTGCTGACCGGCGCGGAAGCGCTCTACGCGGACATGGGTCACTTCGGCGCGAAGCCGATTCGCCTCGCTGCATACGGGCTCGTGATGCCGTCGCTCGTGCTGAACTACTTCGGCCAGGGCGCGCTGCTGATCCAGAACCCGAAGGCGATCGAGAACCCGTTCTTCCTGCTGGCGCCCGAATGGGGGCTGCTGCCGCTCGTCGTGCTGTCGACGGTTGCGACCGTGATCGCGTCGCAGGCCGTGATCTCGGGTGCGTATTCGCTGACGTCGCAGGCGATCCAGCTCGGCTACGTGCCGCGCATGAAGGTGCTGCATACGTCGGAACTCGCGATCGGCCAGATCTACGTGCCGGTCGTGAACTGGCTGCTGCTGTTCGTGATCCTCTGCATCGTGGTCGGCTTCAAGAGCTCCGACAACCTCGCGGCCGCGTACGGCATTGCGGTGACGGCGACGATGGTGATCACGACCGTGCTCGCATGCGTCGTGATGGTGAAGGTGTGGAACTGGAACCGGGTGCTGGTCGGCGCGATCATCGCGGTGTTCCTCGCGATCGACCTCGGCTTTTTCGGCGCGAACCTGCTGAAGGTCGCGCAGGGCGGCTGGCTGCCGCTCGGCATCGGCGCGCTGCTGTTCTTCCTCCTGATGACCTGGTACAAGGGGCGTCACATCGTCAAGGAGCGCACGGCAGCCGACGGCATTCCGCTCGAGCCGTTCCTGCAAGGGCTGCTCGCGCATCCGCCGCATCGCGTGTCGGGCACCGCGATCTACCTGACCGGCAACGACAAGCTCGTGCCCGTGAGCCTGCTGCACAACCTGAAGCACAACAAGGTGCTGCACGAGCGAACCATTTTCCTGACGTTCGTCACGCGCGACTTTCCTTACGTGCGCGACGACAAGCGCCTGAGCTCACGCGATGCGGGCGGCGGGCTGTACATCGTCAAGGCCGAGTACGGTTTCAACGAGACGCCGGACGTGAAGGCCGTGCTCGAGGAATTCGGCCGCGCGCACGACATGACGTTCGAGCTGATGGATACGTCGTTCTTCCTCGCGCGCGAAACGGTCGTGCCGACGCATCTGCCCGGGATGTCGATCTGGCGCGAGCGCGTGTTCGCGTGGATGCATCAGAACGCCGCGAAGCCGACCGACTTCTTCTCGATTCCGGCGAACCGCGTCGTCGAGCTCGGCACGAAGATCGAGATCTGACCAGGTGCGGCGCGCGGGCCTGACGGCCGCACGCCGCGTCTGCCGACCGCCCGGACTGGCCGCGATCGTTCGCATCACCGGCCGTCACCGCGAGAGCCAACGCAGCCGCATCGCGCCGCGTGTTCCGCGCAAGCCAAACCATCCAATCAGATAGCCGACTGCGTGCGCGCAGGCGCCGCCGAGCCGTGCGCGTTCGCGGCAGCCATAAAAAAGCCCGCCTTGCGGCGGGCTTTGCGTGCGTCGACGGCTTTCGCGCGCTCAGCGCTTCAGCTTCGCGAATGCCGCGGCCATCGCGCCGGCCGGTTCCGGCTCGCGCGAACGCGGCGGGCGGGCGGCGCCACGTCCCGCGTTGCCGCGATCCTGGTTGCCGCGCGACGACATGCCGGGTGCTGCCGCATCGTCGTCGAGGCGCATCGTCAGCGCAATGCGCTGGCGCTTCACGTCGACGTCGAGCACCTTCACCTTGACGACCTGGCCGGCCTTCACGACTTCGTGCGGGTCCTTGATGAATTTCGTCGACATCGCGGACACGTGGACGAGGCCGTCCTGATGGACGCCGATATCCACGAACGCGCCGAACGCGGCGACGTTCGTCACGACCCCTTCGAGCGTCATGCCCGGCACGAGATCAGACACCTTCTCGACGCCTTCGCGGAACGTCGCGGTCTTGAATTCCGGGCGCGGATCGCGGCCCGGCTTCTCCAGTTCGGACAGGATGTCGCGCACGGTCGGCAGGCCGAAACGTTCGTCGACAAATTCCGCAGGGGACAGGCCCGACAGCGCTTCGCGGTTGCCGAGCACGTCGTCGATGCGCTTGCTGATCTTCGCGAGCATCCGCTCGACGACCGGATAGGCTTCCGGGTGCACCGACGAGCGGTCGAGCGGATTTTCGCCGCCGTTGATGCGCAGGAAGCCGGCGGCCTGTTCGAACGTCTTGTCGCCGAGGCGCGGTACCTTGCGCAGGTGCTCGCGCGACGGGAACGGGCCGTTCGCATCGCGGTAGTCGACGATGTTGCGCGCGAGCGTCGCGTTCAGGCCCGACACGCGTGCGAGCAGCGGGGCCGATGCCGTGTTCGCGTCGACGCCGACCGCGTTCACGCAATCCTCGACGACCGCGTCGAGCGAGCGGGCGAGTTCGCGCTGGTTCACGTCGTGCTGGTACTGGCCGACGCCGATGGCCTTCGGCTCGATCTTCACGAGCTCGGCGAGCGGATCCTGCAGGCGACGCGCGATCGACACGGCGCCGCGCAGCGACACGTCGAGCTCCGGGAATTCCTTCGCCGCGAGCTCGGACGCCGAGTAGACCGACGCGCCGGCTTCCGACACGACGATCTTCTGCAGGCGCAGCTCGGGGTGTTTCGCGATCAGTTCGCTCGCGAGCTTGTCGGTTTCGCGCGACGCGGTGCCGTTGCCAATGCTGATCAGTTCGGCCTGCGTCTGCGCGGCGATGCGCGCGAGTTTCGCGATCGAGCCGTCCCAGTCGCGGCGCGGCTCGTGCGGGTAGATCGTGTCGGTCGCGAGTACCTTGCCGGTGCGGTCGACGACTGCGACCTTCACGCCGGTGCGCAGGCCGGGGTCGAGACCGATCACGGCCTTCGGGCCGGCCGGCGCCGCGAGCAGCAGGTCGTTCAGGTTGCGCGCGAACACACGGATCGCTTCGGTTTCGGCGGTTTCTCGCAGTTGCGTGAGCAGCTCGTTCTCGATATGCGGCTGCACCTTCACGCGCCAGCACCAGCGGCATACGTCGGACAGCCATTTGTCGGCCGGGCGGTTCTGGTTCGCGATGCCGAAATGGCGCGCGATCATCGCCTCGCCGGGATGCGGCACCTGTGCGTCGAGCTCTTCGCCGAGGCCGAGCTTGACCGTCAGCACGCCCGCGTTGCGGCCGCGGAACAGCGCGAGTGCGCGGTGCGACGGCACGGTCTTGATCGTTTCCGCGTAGTCGTAATAGTCGCGGAATTTCTCGCCTTCCTCGTTTTCCTTGCCCTCGACGACTGCCGACGACACGACGCCCTGGTTGTGCAGGTAGTCGCGCAGCTTGCCGAGCAGCTCGGCCGTCTCGCCGAACTGTTCGGACAGGATGTCGCGCGCGCCGTCGAGCGCGGCCTTCACGTCGGCGACGCCCTTGTCGGCGTCGACATACGCGGCCGCCTCGGCCTGCGGGTCGAGCAGCGGGTTCGCGAGCAGCGCCTGCGCGAGCGGCTCGAGGCCGGCTTCGCGGGCGATCTGCGCGCGCGTACGGCGCTTCGGCTTGTACGGCAGATAAAGGTCTTCGAGCACCTGCTTGCTGTCGGCCGCGTCGATCGCGGCACGCAGTTCGTCGGTCAGCTTGCCCTGTTCGTCGATGCTGGACAGGATCGACGCGCGGCGATCCTCGAGTTCGCGCAGATACAGGAGGCGTTCCTCGAGCTGGCGCAGCTGCGTGTCGTCCAGGTTGCCGGTCACTTCCTTGCGGTACCGGGCAATGAACGGAACGGTCGAGCCTTCGTCGAGGAGTTGCACGGCCGCCGCGACCTGGCGCGGCTGGACGGACAGTTCGGTGGCGATGCGCTGTACGATCTTGAGTGCTACGGTTTCCGTCATGTCGTGGATGATCTGCCTGCTGAAATCGCGGCGCGGGCCGGCAGGCCCGGAGCGGCAGGCTGCACGGCGGCCCGACGGGCCAGATGCCGCGGGTGGGTGAAGCGGGGCATTTTGCCATAAATGGCGGAGCGCCCAGCCGGGGGTGATAGAATTTGACACATGTCCCGCAGCTTTCCTACGACGTTGCCAACTTCCCGCATTTCTCTCGCCGCGCTCGGCGCAGCGCTCGCCGCGGCTTTGTCTGCCGGGCCTTCCGGTGCGTTCGCGCAGGCTTCCGGCGCAACCGCGCCGGCCGCCGTCGCAGCCGCGCCCGTTACGACCACAGCCGCACCGGATTTCGACGCCCGTCAAAAAGTGCTCAATCAGCGCTCCGCGGAAAACGATTATCGTTATGCGGTGGCCGAGCACGATTGCTACAGCAAGTTCTTCGTCAATCACTGTCTCGGCAAGGCACGCGACCAGATGCGCGACGAGCGGGCGAGCATCCGCCAGGAGCAGCTTGCGCTCAACGACGAGCAGCGCGCGGTGCGCGCGCAGCAGCGCGACCAGCAACAGGCGCTGAAGCAGGCGCAGAATGCGGCGGAAGCGCCGCAGCGCGCGGCGAACGACGCGGCGAACGCGGCTGCGTTCCGCGACAAGCAGGAGCAGAATGCGCTGAAGCAGGCACAGCGCGGCGCGGAAGGGCCGCAGCGCGCGGCGAGCAAGCAGGCATACGACCAGAAGCAGGCCGACTTCCAGCGCAAGCTCGACCAGGCGCACCAGCAGGCGGCGCAGAAGGCGCAGGAGCGGGCGGACAACGCCGTGCGCTACGAGCAGAAGCAGAAGGAAGCCGCGCAGCACAAGGCCGATGTCGAGCGGCGTCAGCAGGAAGCGGCCGAGAAGGCCAAACAGCAGCAACAGCAGGGGCAGTAACGTGTTGGATTGATCGGGATCAGTCTCGTGCGCGTTGGCACGCCAGCCGGCGCGCTGCTTCGATGAGGAGGCAAACATGCAAAACCGTCTCACGGAACAGCAGCAGGAATTGCACAACCGTTTGGCTGCATTGCAGGAGCAGCACCAGCAGCTCGCTCGGGAGATCGAGCTGAAGGAAGGACACTCCGACATCGACGACATCACGCTGCACCGGCTGAAGAAGGAAAAGCTGGCAGCCAAGGACAAAATCATTTTGCTGCAATCGCAGCTGGAACCGGATAAGCGCGCCTGAGCGCGGCCTGGCAAGCGCCGGCGCCGCTCGGGCGCTGGACACAGGAACGCTTGCCTTGAATTCACCGCTTGAAGCCACCCCCGATGCCCGGCGAGACGAGTCGTCCGCCGGGCGCGTTCGTGCGCCCGAAGGCACCTTCGAGCTGAGCCGCAAGCGCGTCGACGAACTCGACACGATCTTTGGCGAAGGCGGGTTGCTGGCGCGCGCGCTCGACGGCTATCGGCCGCGTACGTCGCAGATCGAGATGGCGCGTGCGGTTGCGTCCGCGATGGAAGCGTCCGCGCGCCGGATGCCCGAACCCGAGATCTTCGAAACCCGCAAGCGGCCGGCGCGCCGCCTCGGCGACGGCGACAAGACGGCCGGGCCGGCGGCGGACGATGCCGCGGCCGCCGGGTCCGATAACGACGCAGGCGACAACACGCTGATCGTCGAGGCCGGCACGGGTACCGGCAAGACCTATGCGTATCTCGTGCCCGCGATGCTGTGGGGCGGCAAGGTGATCGTGTCGACCGGCACGAAGCACCTGCAGGACCAGTTGTTCCAGCGCGACATCCCGACCGTGCGCAACGCGCTCGCGGTGCCGGTGACGGTCGCGATGCTCAAGGGCCGCGCAAACTACCTGTGCCACTACTACCTGCAACGCACGGCCGACAACGGCCGCCTGCCGTCGCGGCAGGACACGGCTTACCTGCAGGAAATCGTCCGCTTCGCGAAGCTCACGAAGAGTGGCGACAAGGCCGAACTCGCCAGCGTGCCGGAAACGGCGCCCGTGTGGTCGATGGTCACATCGACGCGCGACAACTGCCTCGGCCAGGAGTGCCCGCACTACAAGGAATGCTTCGTGATGCAGGCGCGGCGCGAGGCACAGCAGGCCGACGTCGTCGTCGTCAACCACCACCTGTTCTTCGCGGACATCATGCTGCGCGACACGGGGATGGCCGAACTGCTGCCGAACGCGAACACGATCATCTTCGACGAAGCGCACCAGTTGCCGGAGACGGCGACGCTGTTTTTCGGCGAAACGCTGTCGACGACGCAGATCCTCGAGCTCGCACGCGACACGGTGGCCGAAGGCCTGAGCCATGCGCGCGACGCGGTCGAGTGGGTGAAGCTCGGCGGCGATCTCGAACGTGCGGCGCGCGACTTGCGCCTCGCGTTCGCGAACGACCAGATCGTCCGCATGTCACTCGCGCAGCTCGGCGACGACCACCCGATGTTCGGCGCGCTCGACGCGCTCGAGGCGGCGCTCGATGCGCTTGCGTCGGCGCTCGCGAGCCAGGCCGAACGGGCGGAGTCGCTTGGTGCATGCCTGCGGCGCGCACGCGAATTGCAGGACCTGCTGGCCGGCTGGGTCGCACCCGGCGCGGCGGAAGCAGCCGCGAAGGCCGATGAGGCAGCGGCAGGCGACAAGGCTGCGTCCGGCGGCGATCCGAACGAGAAGGTGCGCTGGGTCGAGGTGTTCGCGCATACCGTCCAGTTGCACGAGACGCCGCTGTCGGTTGCGCCGATCTTTGCGAAGCAGCGCGCAGGCGTGCCGCGTGCATGGGTGTTTACGTCGGCCACGTTGTCGGTGCGCGGCGATTTCACGCACTACGCGGCGCAGATGGGCCTCAGCTCGCGTCGTTCGATGACGCTCGCGAGCCCGTTCGACTACCAGTCGCAGGGGCTGCTGTACGTGCCGCGCAACCTGCCGCAGCCGTCTTCGCCTGCGTTTACCGATGCCGTCTTCGATGCCGCGCTGCCTGCGATCGAGGCGTCCGGCGGCGGCGTGTTCATGCTGTGCACGACGTTGCGCGCGGTCGACCGGATCGCGTCGAAGCTGCGCGACGTGATCGAATCGCGCGGCTGGAATACGCCGCTGCTCGTGCAGGGCGATGCGAGCCGCACCGAGCTGCTCGATCGCTTCCGCGCGTATGGCAACGCGATCCTGGTCGGCAGCCAGAGTTTCTGGGAAGGCGTCGACGTGCGCGGCGACGCGCTGTCGCTCGTCGTGATCGACAAGCTGCCGTTCGCGCCGCCCGACGATCCGGTGCTGGCCGCGCGGCTCGACGCGCTGACGAAGAAGGGCTTGAGTCCGTTCGCCGTGCACCAGTTGCCGCAGGCCGTGATTACGCTGAAGCAGGGCGCGGGCCGGCTGATTCGCGCGGAGACGGATCGCGGCGTGCTGATGATCTGCGACACGCGGCTCGTCGACAAGCCTTACGGGCGCCGGATCTGGCAGAGCCTGCCGCCGTTCAAGCGGACTCGCGAGATCGCGGTCGTCCAGGACTTCTTCGACGAGCACCGCTCGGAAAAACGCATGTGACGGCACGCGCGGCGACCGCCGCGCGACCGCACCTGTGCCGCCGGAATGCGGCGCCAACAAAAAACCCGGCTCGATGGCCGGGTTTTTTGTTCGTGCAACTGGAGTTGCGTCGCGCAGCGCTTTAGAACTGCCACCACGACTTCTTCGCACCGGGGCGCGAATGGCCCGTCACGTACGGGCTGTCGGGGAACGTGCCCGCGAGCACGCGCTTCGTGTCCTCGGCGAGTTGCGGCTGGTTCAGCTTGCCGTACGACAGGATCATGATGTGCAGCGCGTCCTCGATCGCCGGTGCGCCCTTGTAGTCCTTGATCGCGAGCTGCGCGCGGTTGATGGCCGCGACATATGCGCCACGACGGTAGTAGTAGTCGGCCGCGTGCACTTCGTGCGACGCGAGCGCGTTGACGATGTAGCGCATCCGTGCGGCTGCGTCGGGCGCGTACTTGCTCTTCGGGAAGCGGTCGACGACGACCTTGAACGCATCGTACGATTCGCGCAGCGCCTGCGGATCGCGTTCGCTCATGTCCTGGCCGGAGAAGCGGCCGAACAGGCCCAGATCGTCGTTGAAGTGGATCATCCCCTTCAGGTAGTACGCGTACGGGATATCCGGATGATCGGGGTGGAGCTGGATGAAGCGGTCGACGGCCTGGTCGGCGGCTGCCGCTTCGTTATCCTTCCAGTTGCAGTATGCGACGTTGATCTGCGCCTGTTGCGCGAAATGGCCGAACGGATCGCGACCTTGCAGCGATTCGAAATATTTCGCGCATTTGCCCCAGTCGCCGCCGGACAGTGCGTCCTGGGCCTCTGAGTATAATTTGTTGTTCGACCAGGTAGCCGTCTCGTCCTGCTTCTGCGGCAAGCCGTGGCAGCCGGCGATGAGGGCCGCGGCCGCTACCGCCGCAGCCCGGGCGGCGACGGTTCTGGCCGTACGTTTGGTCGAATTCATCATGCTCGCATGTCCTAGCTTCAAGTCTCGGTGACCCAGTCTAAATGACCCGTTCAAGTTCGCAGAATGCCCAGCCGGGCACACCAAATCGCGAAGATTATAGCCCAAGCGGTCGGCCCGCCGACGCTGCCTCGGGGGATTCCCTCGATGACGATCTGACCGGCGACGTATTGCAACCGCCCGTAGTGCCGTCCGCGGCGGGCGATGACGCGCCGCGCGTCGTCGAAGTGCCGCTGTCGCTCGCGGGCGAACGCCTCGACAAGGCGCTCGCCCAACTGTTCCCCGAATTCTCCCGCAGCCGCCTGCAGAGCTGGATCGAGGCGCAGCGCGTACTGGTCGACGGCGCGCCGGCGAAGATCCGCCAGCCGGTGCCGCTCGGCGCGAAGATCGAGCTCGTGCCCGACCTGCTTCCGGAGCAGCTCGCGTTCACGCCGGAACCCGTGCCGCTCGACGTCATCTACGAGGACGACGCGCTCGTCGTCATCAACAAGCCGGCCGGCCTCGTCGTGCACCCGGCGGCCGGCAACTGGAGCGGCACGATCCTGAACGGCCTGCTGCATCGTTACGGCGACGCGGCGGCCGGCCTGCCGCGCGCGGGGATCGTCCACCGGCTCGACAAGGAGACCTCCGGCCTGATGGTGGTGGCACGCACGCTGGCCGCGCAGACGGACCTCGTGCGCCAACTGCAGGCCCGCACGGTGAAGCGCCGCTATTTCGCGCTCGTGTGGGGCACGATGCCCGAGGAAGGTACGATCGACGCGCCGATCGGCCGCGATCCGCGCGAGCGCACGCGCATGGCCGTCGTCACGGGCGCGTCGGGCAAGCCCGCGCGCACGCATTTCCGCACGGTTGACACATGCGTGTGGCAACGTCAGCCGGTTTCGGCGATCCAGTGCGACCTCGAAACCGGCCGCACGCATCAGATCCGCGTGCACTGCGCGCATGCCGGGCACCCGCTGCTCGGCGACCCCGTCTACGGACGCGCGCGCGGCAAGCGCTCGGTCGCGCCGCTGCCGGACGGGTTCGCGCGACAGGCGCTGCATGCATGGCGGCTCGGCCTCGTGCATCCGGTCACGGGCAAGGCGATGCAGTGGCGCTGCCCGTTGCCGGACGACATGAACGCACTCGTCGCGGCGCTCGGCTTCGGGCAGGGCGAGGAGGAATTCGACGACGACGACGGTGTCTACGACGATGACGATTTCGGCGGCGAGTATCACGACGATGAGCCGTACCTGGACGATGAGGAGGAGTGAGTGCCGATGACGAACCTGGCGCCGTTGACGTGGCAGGACTGCGTACAGCCCGACTGGCAGGTGTCGCCGCGCGTGCGCGCGCTGATCACGACGCGCGACGGCGGCGTGAGCGAAGGCCCGTACGGGCGCTGGCAGGACGGCGCCGCGATGGCGGGCGGGATGAATCTCGGCCTGCATACCGGTGACGATCCGGCCCATGTCGCCGGGAATCGCGCGCGCTTGCTCGCGCTGGCAGGCCAGTCGAGCGCGGCATGGCTCGAGCAGGTTCACGGCGCGCAGATCGTGCGCGCCGACGAGGTGATCGCGGCGGCGCCCGCGGCTGCGGCGCCGGTGCAGGCCGACGCGAGCGTCACGGACCGGACGGGCGCCGTCTGCGTCGTGATGGTGGCCGACTGCCTGCCCGTGCTGCTGTGCGACGCGCAGGGCCGCGCGGTCGGCGCCGCGCATGCGGGCTGGCGCGGGCTCGCGGCCGGCATCGTCGAGCAGACCGCGGTGCGCGTCGCGGCACTCGCGGGCGGCGCGACGGACACGCTTCATGCGTACCTTGGGCCGGCGATCGGCCCGCAGGCGTTCGAGGTCGGCGCCGACGTGCGCGACGCGTTTCTCGACACGGCCCCGCAGTCGGAGCATGATGAAACCCGTCATGCGTTCGTCGCCATCGACGGCGTGCCCGGCAAGTTTCTCGCCGATCTCCATGCGCTCGCGCGCCTGCGCCTCGCGCGTGCCGGCGTGGCGCACGTGAGCGGCGGGACCGCCTGTACGGTCACCGAACGCGCGCGCTTCTATTCGTATCGGCGCGACCGTGTGACGGGCCGCATGGCGGCGGCGATCTGGCTGGCAGATTGACGCATGCGCATGCGCGCATGGTTTTGTTGCGTCGCGAAATCGGTTATCTCGATATTTAGACGGCAATGCGGCGTAGCATGCGCAGTCGAATGAAAAATCCCGAAGTCAAGTCGACCAAAATGCTTTATGTTTCGCCGAAACCCTTGTCCCGTCTGTTGCGCACGGATTATCTCCGCGCGGAAATGTTCAGCGGTTTGACATGGCGCTTCACATGGGGAAAACGATAATGATAAAAATACCGCACTGCGGCAGAATCTGGAGACGCCTCTCCAGAGCATGACGGCCCGGCTCGCAGCCGGCATGCCGCGCGCGAGCAGGATTTCACGATAGACGCTCACGAATCACCGGTAAGGCAGGTAATGACAGCATCGAAAAATTCGTCGACGTCCGCTCAGGCGGGCACTTCCGCAGGCAGCACCGGTTTCGATCCGGCCGCCCAGCCGATGCAGCAGATGTTCGAGTCGTGGTTGAGCGCGTGGCGCGGCTTTGCAGATCCGGCGCGCGCCGCGACTGCGTCGGCCACTGTCAATCCGTTCGCGACATTCCAGTTCCCGGCTTCGTTTCCGTTCCAGGTGCCGTCGATGCCCGATCTGGGCAGCATGGCGTCGCCGTTCGCGGGGTTGAAGCTGCCGGTTGCGGCGATTCCGCCCGAACGGCTGCAGACGCTGCAGGCCGACTACGCGCGCGATTGCATGACGCTGATGCAGCAGGCGGCCGCCGCGAAGCTCGAATCGCCCGAACTGAAGGATCGCCGCTTCAGCGGCGATGCGTGGAAGGCGTCGCCGGCGCATGCGTTCGCGGCTGCCTGGTATCTGCTCAACGCGCGCTATCTGCAGGAACTGGCCGACGCGCTTCAGACCGATCCGAAGACACGCGAGCGCATCCGGTTCACGGTCCAGCAATGGACGGCCGCCGCCGCGCCGAGCAACTTCCTCGCACTCAATCCCGACGCGCAGAAATCGATTCTCGAGACGCAGGGCGAAAGCCTGCGGCAGGGGATGATGAACCTGCTCGGCGACCTGCAGCGCGGCAAGATTTCGCAGACCGACGAATCGCAGTTCGTGGTCGGCAAGAACCTCGGGTGTACTGAAGGCGCGGTCGTCTACGAGAACGACCTGATCCAGTTGATCCAGTACACGCCGAAGACGGACAAGGTGTTCGAGCGGCCGCTGCTGATCGTCCCGCCGTGCATCAACAAGTTCTACATCCTCGACCTGCAGCCCGAGAATTCGCTCGTCGCGCACGCGCTGTCGAACGGCCATCAGGTGTTCCTCGTGTCGTGGCGCAATGCGGATGCATCGGTCGCGCACAAGACGTGGGACGACTACATGAACGAAGGGCTGCTCGCGGCGATCGATGCCGTGCAGCAGGTCAGCGGCCGCGAACAGATCAACACGCTCGGCTTCTGCGTCGGCGGCACGATGCTCGCGACCGCGCTGGCGGTGCTCGCCGCGCGCGGCGAACACCCGGCCGCGTCGATGACGCTGCTCACCGCGATGCTCGACTTCACCGACACGGGCATTCTCGACGTGTTCGTCGACGAGGCGCACGTGCAGATGCGCGAGCAGACCATCGGCGGCAAGAACGGCACGCAACCGGGGCTGATGCGCGGCGTGGAGTTCGCGAACACGTTCTCGTTCCTGCGGCCGAACGACCTCGTGTGGAACTACGTCGTCGACAACTACTTGAAGGGCCGCACGCCCGCGCCGTTCGATCTGCTGTACTGGAACAGCGATTCGACGAGCCTGCCGGGCCCGATGTACGCGTGGTACCTGCGCAATACCTATCTCGAGAACAAGCTGCGCGCGCCGGGCGCGCTGACCGTGTGCGGCGAATCCGTCGACCTGTCGCTGATCGACGTGCCGACCTTCATCTACGGCTCGCGCGAGGATCACATCGTGCCGTGGCAGACGGCCTACGCGTCGACGTCGATCCTGTCGGGCCCGCTGAAGTTCGTGCTCGGCGCGTCGGGTCACATCGCGGGCGTGATCAATCCGCCGGCGAAGAAGAAGCGCAGCTACTGGGTCAACGACAGCGACCTGCCGGAAGCCGCTGACGACTGGTTCGCCGGTGCGGCCGAGCAGCCGGGAAGCTGGTGGACGACCTGGGTCGAGTGGCTCGACCAGTACGGCGGCCGCAAGGTGGCGCCGCCCGCCAAGCCGGGTTCCGCCCAGTTCCCGGTGATCGAGCCGGCGCCGGGGCGCTACGTATTGCAGCGCGATTGACGAAAACCGGACAGCGGCGCACGCTGTCCGATGCACCGCAGTTTTTTAACAGGGCCGGTAACGATGCGCCGTGTCGTGCGGGCCTGGAGGAAAGGGAAATGACGGACGTAGTGATCGTATCGGCCGCGCGGACCGCGGTCGGCAAATTCGGCGGCTCGCTTGCGAAGATTGCGGCGCCTGAACTGGGCGCGACGGTGATCCGCGCGGTGCTGGAGCGTGCGGGCGTGAAGCCCGAGCAGGTCAGCGAAGTGATCATGGGCCAGGTGCTGACGGCCGGCTCGGGGCAGAACCCGGCGCGGCAGTCGCTGATCAAGGCCGGGCTGCCGGCGGCAGTGCCGGGGATGACGATCAACAAGGTGTGCGGCTCGGGCCTGAAGGCCGTGATGCTGGCGGCGAATGCGATCGTCGCGGGCGACGCGGAGATCGTGATCGCGGGCGGGCAGGAGAACATGAGCGCGTCGCCGCACGTGCTGCCGGGCTCGCGCGACGGGTTCCGGATGGGTGACGCGAAGCTGGTCGACACGATGATCGTCGACGGGCTGTGGGACGTGTACAACCAGTACCACATGGGCATCACGGCGGAGAACGTCGCGAAGGAATACGGCATTACGCGCGACGAGCAGGACGCATTCGCGGCGCTGTCGCAGAACAAGGCGGAAGCCGCGCAGAAGGCCGGGCGCTTCAACGACGAGATCGTGCCGGTGTTGATTCCGCAACGCAAGGGCGAGCCGCTGCAGTTCGCGACCGATGAATTCGTGCGTCACGGCGTGACGGCGGAGTCGCTGGCGGGGCTGAAGCCGGCGTTCTCGAAGGACGGTTCGGTGACGGCGGCGAACGCGTCGGGCCTGAACGACGGCGCGGCGGCGGTGCTGGTGATGTCGGCGCAGAAGGCTGCGGCGCTGGGCCTGACGCCGCTGGCGCGGATCAAGGCGTATGCGAACGCGGGGGTGGATCCGAGCGTGATGGGGATGGGCCCGGTGCCGGCGTCGCGCCGGTGCCTGGAGCGCGCGGGCTGGACGCCGGGCGACCTGGACCTGATGGAGATCAACGAGGCGTTCGCGGCGCAGGCGCTGGCGGTGCACAAGCAGATGGGCTGGGACACGTCGAAGGTGAACGTGAACGGCGGGGCGATCGCGATCGGCCACCCGATCGGCGCGTCGGGTTGCCGGATCCTGGTGACGCTGCTGCACGAGATGGCCAAGCGCGATGCGAAGCGCGGGCTGGCGTCACTGTGCATCGGCGGCGGGATGGGTGTCGCGCTCGCGGTCGAGCGTCCGTAACCGGTCGTCCGTTACCTGCGAACCGAATCCGGGCGCCGGCCGATTGCGGCTTCGGCCGGCGCCACGTGAAGTCAGAGGGAGCCTCGGCAGCTCTCGAAACCAAAAAATGGAGTGAGATTTATGTCTCAGCGAATTGCGTACGTAACGGGCGGGATGGGCGGCATCGGCACCAGCATTTGCCAGCGTCTGTTGAAGGACGGCTTCAAGGTCGTCGCGGGCTGCGGCCCGAACTCGCCGCGCCGTGTGAAATGGCTCGAGGACCAGAAGGCGCTCGGGTACGATTTCATCGCGTCGGAAGGCAACGTCGGCGACTGGGACTCGACCAAGGAAGCGTTCGACAAGGTCAAGGCCGAAGTCGGCGAGATCGACGTGCTGGTCAACAACGCGGGCATCACGCGCGACGTCGTGTTCCGCAAGATGACGCACGAAGACTGGACCGCCGTGATCGACACCAACCTGACGAGCCTGTTCAACGTGACGAAGCAGGTGATCGACGGGATGGTCGAGCGCGGCTGGGGCCGGATCATCAACATTTCGTCGGTGAACGGCCAGAAGGGGCAATTCGGCCAGACCAACTATTCGACCGCGAAGGCCGGCATCCACGGCTTCACGATGTCGCTCGCGCAGGAAGTCGCGACGAAGGGCGTGACGGTCAACACCGTGTCGCCGGGTTACATCGGCACCGACATGGTGAAGGCGATCCGCCCCGACGTGCTGGAGAAGATCGTCGCGACGATCCCGGTGCGGCGTCTCGGCGGGCCGGAGGAAATCGGCTCGATCGTCGCGTGGCTCGCGTCGAACGATTCCGGCTTCGCGACGGGCGCCGACTTCTCGCTGAACGGCGGCCTGCACATGGGCTGAACGCCCGGGCTGCGCGGGCCGGGTGGCCGCGCAGCCGGGTGTGTTCCGAAGGCCCCCGCCTCCCGGGTTCGGGCGGCGGGGATTCGTCACTTGCGCTACGCTGCACTGAAAGGCGTTACATGACTACTACAAAGAAGACGGCCGAACGGCTCATCAAGAAGTACCCGAACCGCCGGCTCTACGATACCGAGACAAGCACGTACATTACGCTCACCGACGTGAAGCAGCTCGTACTGGAGCAGGAGGACTTCAAGGTCGTCGATGCGAAATCCAACGAAGACCTGACGCGCAGCATCCTCCTGCAGATCATCCTCGAAGAGGAAAGCGGCGGCGTGCCGATGTTCTCGTCGTCGATGCTGTCGCAGATCATCCGTTTCTACGGTCACGCGATGCAGGGCATGATGGGCACGTACCTGGAAAAGAACATCCAGGCGTTCATCGACATCCAGAACAAGCTCGCGGATCAGTCGAAGAACATGTACGACACCAATGCGATGAATCCGGAAGTCTGGTCGCAGTTCATGAACATGCAGGCGCCGATGATGCAAGGGATGATGACGAGCTACATCGAGCAGTCGAAGAACATGTTCGTGCAGATGCAGGAACAGATGCAGAACCAGGCGAAGTCGATGTTCAGCACGTTTCCGTTCAAGCAGCCGGGTTCCACCGAGCCGGAGAAGAAGTAGCGATTTTGCGGCAGGCCGGCCGCGGCGGCGCGAGCCGTCGGGCGTCGGTGCCGTGAGGCGAGGTGGCGCGGGGCGGCCGATCGTGTGCTCGGGCACGACGATGCGCGGCCGCCGCATGCCGGAAGATATCGCCGACGATCGTTCATGATCGTCGGCACGACATGCTCGCGCCGAGTGTGGCGGGCATGGCCGTTGTCCAGTTGATCGAGATGCAGAAATGTGGCCGTTCGGCGATGGAGATGACGCGGTGTGGTCTGAGCGGTGCCTGACCGCGGCGATGTTTCCGTGAGTGCAGGACTGGATTGAGCCCGCTCCGGCGGGTTTTTTACGATCTCGTCGCTCGAGTGATTTCCCGCAACGCGGGCCGGACGCGCGCGATTGCCGGCGGCAACGCCGACGGTACCGGACTAGATTGTTTTACTGCGCCGGGAATCCTTGCTCGTCGTCGTGCGGAGGAAGGTCGAGCACGAGCTTGACCGCGCTGTAGTTGGCCTTCAGCGAAAACACGCGGCCGATCACGAGAAACGTCTGCCGCGAATTCTCGATTTCGACGAAGTCGCCGGGTTGCGGCACGTGGGCACCCTGGTCGTAGGAAAAGCTGGTGCTGGTTTGCTCGCCGATGGTTTCGGCAGCGTGCTCGGTGAATTCGATAGTGATGTGGGTTGTCATGCGAGCCCCGTTGGGTAATTGAAGAAAGCGGACGCTGCGATTTTCGCATAGCGGCGGGGCGATTCCGGCGCGGTGGCGTTTGCCGATCGCGCCCGTCATCTTGTCGCATCGCCCTGAAAGGGATGGGGCGGTTTCCCAAGTCGAGCGCCCGCGCGAGGCGCACATTGAGGTCGTGGCCCGTTGCGTCGCAACCGCCGGCTTTGGCTCGCTGACCGAAAAATAGCTTAAACCCACGCTTTTGCTGCCACGCTCCCACACGCCAGATGTTCCAATCCCCCAAAGTAGGGTACGTATCCCTCGGGTGCCCGAAAGTTTGCAAATATAACCTTGGTCCTGTGTGGCGGTTTGGATTGCGCAGAGACTTGCTCGTGGCCGCGTGGGCGGGCAGATGGCCGGCAACTGCTTGCGCTGGTCGCGTCGGCCGATAGCCAAGCTGCAGCTATCGGCCGTATGCGTGCCTGACTACCTGTGCGAACTCGCAAGGAGGCAGGCAGATAGGAGAAGATTTTTCTAATCACCACGCATACCTTGATTAGCGCAATTACTCAGTCGTTGACGCATTGGGGACTGTTTGTTCCGTTCCCCAAGACGCTCCGTCGAATAACTTGTAATGAATGTCGGAATTTTTTGCATCTTTATATGCCAAATACAGATTCTTATTGAATACCACTAATGTGACCGGTTCAGAGGTTATTGAACCCGAAACTCCTCTGTCGATCCCCCAACTTGTTCCATCGTACGAGTTGTAATAAATTTGATTGTCGGGGCCGCCACCTTTGTGTGCCATATATAACTTCCCATTGAATGACGATAATGCAACCGCCTGACTGGTCCAGTCCCGATCGTTGATTTTTTTTGGTTGATCCCAGCTATTTCCGGTGAGATTGTACGAGGTGTAGTAAATGCTGTTATCGTCGACACCCTTGAATGCTAGGTACATCCTGTCATTGAACGTCGTCAATGCAACCGGCTGAGTGGTTTCGGCACCTTGGACGCCGACATAGCCTCCCGATTTCCAGTTCACCCCATCGAAACTATGGAAGTAAATGTGTGTGTCGTTTGGGCCCTTGTGTGCCATGTATAATCTTCCGTTATAGGAAACCATGGCGACGGGTTGGCGAGTACTGTCTTGCGGCACGGTATGTTCCTTGGGATCCCAGTTCGTCCCATCGAACGATGCGCAATAAACGCCGTTGTTGTTGAGGCCGCCTTTGTGTGCCATATACAGCTTCCCGCTGAATGCCGCTAGTGCAACTGCCTGGGTTGTCCAGAATGCACCGTTTTTGACTGCCGTCGGTTTATCCCACTCTTTTCCATCGAAAGATGTGAGATAAATGTTATTGTTACTGTCGGCGCCTTTGTATGCCAAGTATAGCTTCCCATTGAAAACCGCCAGTGAAGGGTAATTTAGTGCCTGAGCGGTGTCTGAGGAAGTGTCTTGGTTGCTTTCTTCGTCAACAAGCCGATTTTCGTCATTCATGATGCGCCTCTCTCGATTGTTAAGGGCTTTTGGATCGCCGACGTCTTTAAGTCAGTGATGTTTGGTCCGGCAGCGTGGTATTTCAAAGCTCACGCGCAATAAACGTAGTCTCTCTCATGCGGCAGATCCATTACACTCGATTACGCGCCTACGCCATCTGGACGTAGCGCGATTCGACGGAACTGTTGACGCTCGATCATTTCGACACGCTAAGCGGAAGGCATAACGAAAACGGCGCCGAAGCGCCGTTGTTCTCATGCAGAGGCCGGCTTCGACAACACGCGAAGGTGCCCGCTTCCGATCAGGAAGTTTCGATACGACCTGATCGCGACCTCCCACACTGCACGCATCACGTTCGGGCCCGAGTCGATGATTCTGCCTTGCATATCGATCACGGCGAGCGTTGCCGGCTCGCCGTCGGGTGTCGTGATGCTCAACCCCTGAAAGCTGACCGCGCTGATCGTACTGCTGATCGGCGTGACGACCTTCACGTCGTCCACCCAGGCGACGCCGGTCGGTTGCTTTTTCTTCGTCATGCTTCGCCTCCCGGAAATTCGTTATGTATGCGGCTGTCGAGCAGTCGGCCGGCGGCGCGCTTGCCGACGCGTTGCATCCACGCACCGTCGTCGAATTGATGGAAGAGGTTGCCGGAAGCCTCGATGACGTTCGGCGTCGGCGCAAATTCTCCCCATTGCTTGAACAGGAAGGGCACGCCGACGGCTTCACACTGGTCGCGAAGGTCGCGCAACCAATCGGGATGCATTGGCCGCGCGTCGGCGCCGCTTTCGCCGCCGACGATCACCCAATCCAACTCTTCAAGCGCATTGGTGCCGTCTGCGCGAGCTGCGCCTGAGCCTGCAGCGGTTCGGCGCGGCTCAATCGATCCAGGCCCTCTACGATCAATACGGAACCGGCCGGCACCTGGCTGTCCTCGACTGCGCGCAGGAACACGCCGAGCGCACCTTGCCGGACGGTAGGCCGACAGCCCTCGTCTCGGAGTGATAGGGACGCATCAAGCTCCATTTCGTGGTCGGCCGCCCGTCGTGCGGCGTATTCGAACTGGCGGTCCATGTTGCCGCTAGCCGTTCATTTTGGCTCGCCGCCCCTAAATCGCTGTAAACTCACGCTTTTGCTGCCACGCCCCCACATTCCAGATGTCCCAATCCCCCAAAGTAGGGTTCGTTTCCCTCGGGTGCCCGAAAGCCCTCGTCGATTCCGAACAGATCATCACGCAACTGCGCGCCGAAGGTTATGAAATCTCCGGCACCTACGACGGCGCCGACCTCGTCGTCGTCAACACCTGCGGCTTCATCGACGAAGCCGTGCAGGAAAGCCTCGATGCGATCGGCGAGGCGCTGACCGAGAACGGCAAGGTGATCGTCACCGGCTGCCTCGGCGCGAAGTCGAGCGCGAGCGGCTCGAACCTGATCGAGGAAGTCCATCCGAAGGTGCTCGCCGTCACCGGTCCGCACGCCGTGGGCGAAGTGATGCAGGCCGTGCATTCGCACCTGCCGAAGCCGCACGACCCGTTCGTCGACCTCGTGCCCGCGGCCGGCATCAAGCTCACGCCGCGCCACTACGCATACCTGAAGATTTCCGAAGGCTGCAACCACCGCTGCACGTTCTGCATCATCCCGTCGATGCGCGGCGATCTCGTGTCGCGTCCGGTCGCCGAAGTGATGCTCGAGGCCGAGAACCTGTTCAAGTCGGGCGTGAAGGAACTGCTCGTGATCTCGCAGGACACGAGCGCTTACGGCGTCGACGTGAAGTACCGCACGGGCTTCTGGAACGGCAAGCCGATCAAGACGCGCATGACCGACCTGGTCGCCGCGCTCGGCGAACTCGCCGCGCAGTACGGCGCATGGGTGCGCCTGCACTACGTATATCCGTATCCGAGCGTCGACGAAGTGATTCCGCTGATGGCCGAAGGCCCGTTCAAGGGCCACGTGCTGCCGTATCTCGACGTGCCGTTCCAGCACGCGCACCCAGAAGTGCTGAAGCGCATGAAGCGTCCGGCGAACGCCGAGAAGGTGCTCGAGCGCGTGCAGAAGTGGCGCGAGATCTGCCCGGACCTGACGATCCGCAGCACGTTCATCGCGGGCTTCCCCGGCGAGACGGAAGAGCAGTTCGAAACGCTGCTCGACTTCATCCGCGAGGCGGAGCTCGATCGCGTCGGCTGCTTCGCGTACTCGCCGGTCGAAGGCGCGACCGCGAACGAACTCGACGGCGCGCTGCCCGACGATGTCCGTGAAGAACGCCGCGCGCGCTTCATGGAAGTCGCCGAGGAAGTGTCGGCGAACCGCATCCAGCGCAAGGTCGGCAAGACCCTCAAGGTGCTGATCGACGAAGTCGGCGAAGAAGGCGGGATCGGCCGCACGGCAGCCGATGCGCCGGAGATCGACGGCGTTGTTTATGTCGAGCCGGCGACGAAGGCGTCGAAGCGCTACAAGGTCGGCGATTTCGTGTCCGTGAAGATCACGGGCGCCGACGGCCACGATCTGTGGGGCGAGGTGTAAGCGATGACCGTCGCATTTCCGGAGATCCTCGCGCTCGGCGAGGCGATGATCGAATTCAACCAGTCGCAGCCGGGCCGTCCGGAATTCCTGCAGGGCTTCGGCGGCGACACGTCGAACTTCTGCATCGCGGCGGCGCGCCAGGGCGCGTCGACGGGCTTCGTGTCGGCGATCGGCGATGATCCGTTCGGCCGCATGCTGGCCGACATGTGGCGCGCCGAGCGCGTCGATACGACGTACGTGCGGATCGACCGCACGGCGCCGACCGGTGTGTATTTCGTCACGCACGGCGCCGACGGTCACCAGTTCGACTATCTGCGCGCGGGCTCCGCGGCGAGCCGCTATGCGGCGGGCAACCTGCCGCTCGACGCGCTGGCGGCTGCAAAGGCCGTGCACCTGTCGGGCATCAGCCTCGCGATCAGCACGGCCGCGTGCGACGCCGCGTTCGCGGGGATCGACCATGCGCGCCGCAACGGCGCGAAGGTCAGCTTCGACACGAACCTGCGCCTGAAGCTGTGGCCGCTGCCGCGCGCCCGCGCGGTGATGCGCGAGGCGCTTCGCCAGACGGACATCTGCCTGCCGAGCTGGGACGACGTCACCGCGCTCACGGGCGCGAACGATCGCGACGCGATCGTCGATGCGATGCTCGAACACGGGCCGCAGGTGGTCGCGTTGAAGCTCGGCAAGGACGGCGCGTATGTCGCGACGCCGAACGAGCGGCGCGTCGTGCCGGGCTTCGCGGTCGAGGCCGTGGACGCGACGGGCGCGGGCGACTGCTTCGGCGGCGCCTTCGTCGCGCGGATCGTCGCGGGCGACGATCCGTTCGCGGCGGCGCGCTATGCGAACGCGGCGGCGGCGCTGTCGACGACGGGCTACGGCGCGGTCGCGCCGATTCCGCACCGCGATGCGGTGGAGCGCCTGATGCAAGGCTGACGCGGCACGCGCACGCCGGCCACGGCCCCGCACGATCGATTCATTCGAACAGAAGGATGAGGAGGCAATATGCAACGCGAAGTGGTGGTGGTGAGCGGCGTACGTACCGCGATCGGCGATTTCGGCGGCAGCCTGAAAGACATCGCGCCGACCGAGCTCGGCGCACAAGTCGTGCGCGAAGTGTTGCAGCGTGCGCAGGTGTCGGGCGACGAGGTCGGCCACGTGGTGTTCGGCAACGTGGTGCACACGGAGCCGAAAGATATGTACCTCGCACGCGTTGCCGCGATCAACGGCGGCGTCGCGCAGCATGCGCCGGCGCTCACGGTCAACCGGCTGTGCGGCTCCGGGATGCAGGCGATCGTGTCGGCGGCGCAGGGCGTGCTGCTTGGCGATGCGGACATCGCGATCGCGGGCGGCGCGGAGAACATGAGCCGCGCGCCGTATGCGATCCCGGCCGCGCGCTTCGGGCAGCGCATGGGCGACATGCGCGCGGTCGACATGATGGTCGGCGCGCTGAACGATCCGTTCCAGACGATCCACATGGGCGTGACGGCCGAGAACGTCGCCGCGAAGTACGGCATTTCACGCGACGCGCAGGACGCGCTCGCGCTCGAATCGCACCGCCGCGCGTCGCATGCGGCGAAGTCCGGCTACTTCAAGGATCAGATCCTGCCGGTCGAACTGATCGGCTCGAAGAAGGGCACGCCGGTCGTGTTCGATCGCGACGAGCACGTGCGCCACGACGCGAGCCTGGACGACTTCTCGAAGCTGCGGCCCGCGTTCGTGAAGGAGAACGGCACGGTGACGGCCGGCAACGCGTCGGGCATCAACGACGCGGCCGCCGCGGTGCTGCTGATGGAGCGCAGCGTTGCCGAGAAGCGCGGCGCCAAGCCGCTCGCGCGCCTCGTCGCGTATGCGCATGCGGGCGTCGATCCGGCCTACATGGGGATCGGTCCCGTGCCGGCCACGCAAAAGGTGCTCGAGCGCGCGGGGCTGACGGTCGCCGATCTCGACGTGATCGAGGCGAACGAGGCATTCGCCGCGCAGGCATGCGCGGTGACGAAGGAGCTGGGTCTCGATCCGGCAAAGGTGAATCCGAACGGGTCCGGCATTTCGCTCGGCCACCCGATCGGCGCGACGGGTGCGCTGATCACCGTCAAGGCGCTGTACGAGTTGCAGCGCATCGGTGGCCGATACGCGCTCGTGACGATGTGCATCGGCGGCGGGCAGGGCATCGCCGCGATTTTCGAGCGAATCTGAAGCAAGGAGCAACTCAAGGTGGGTCGATATTCGGAATGGCAACGGGCGCTTGTCGTCGCATGTGCGCTGGCGGCGGGCATCGCGCTGCCGGGCGCGGTCGCGGCGCAGGCCGTCGCGCCGGGCGCGCAACAGGATGAGGCGGCACCCGCGCGGCCGCTGCGGCCGAATCCCGAATTCGCCCGGCTGCCTCGCTACGAAGGCACGCTCGGCGACCGGCCGATCGTCGTGCATCTCGGCCCGAAGACGGACGAGGAAGGCGTGCACGGCGAATACCAGTTCGCCGATACGGGCGAGGTGGTCCTGCTCGCGGGCGATCGCGATGGCGATACGCTCGAGATCGAGGAATCGAACGACGGCACGAACATCTCCGGCGTATGGATCGGCCGCTTCGACGCGACGGGCGACCTGAAGGCCGACCGGATGAATTCGGACGAATCGGACCCGCAGCCCGTCGTGCTGCGCCTGGCGCCGGGCAAGCGCGCGGCGCTGCAGGTGCGCGACGGCCACGTGCAGGAAATCGAGACGGTGGGCTCGGTCGTCAATCTGCGCACCGACGACTGAGCCCGCGCTGGCTCGGCGTGCGCGGCGCGCATTGTACCGGGCCAAATGCGCCGATTTTGGCTAATCTAGCGACATATTCCGCAACCGAACGGCCTTGTGCCCGGCTTCCTGTCATGACTGCATCCACTCCCAAGCGCGCGCTGCAAACCCGCATCGTTCAACCCGACGACGTCATTCCGGAAGGCTTCCGTTCGTTCGTGCCGCCGGTCGCACGCGCATCGACGGTCGTGTTCCCCGATCTCGCGACGATGCGCGCGCTCGTCTGGCACAACGACAACCAGTGGCGCTACGGGCTGCATGCGACGCCGACGTCGCTCGCGCTCGCGCAGCGGCTCGCCGAGATCGAGGGCGGCACGCACGCGCTGCTGCAGCCGTCGGGCCTCGCGGCGATCATGAACGTCTACTTCGGGATCATGAAAGCCGGCGACGACGTGCTGATTCCGCACAACGTGTATGGGCCGAACGCCGATTTCGGCAACTGGCTCGCGAAGGATTTCGGCATCGCCGTGCGCTTCTACGATCCGCTCGTCGGCGCGGGCATCGCCGAGCTGATCCAGCCGAACACGCGGCTGATCTGGATCGAGGCACCCGGCTCGGTGACGATGGAAGTGCCCGACGTGCAGGCGATCGCGGCGGCCGCGAAGGCGCGCGGCATCGTCACCGCGATCGACAACACCTATTCGGCCGGGCTCGCATTCAAGCCGTTCGAGCACGGCGTCGACATCTCGGTGCAGGCGCTGACCAAGTATCAGTCGGGCGGCAGCGATGTGCTGATGGGCGCGACGATCACCGCGGACGCCGAACTGCACGCGAAGCTGAAGCTCGCGCGGATGCGCTGCGGGATCGGCGTGTCGGTCGACGATTGTTCGCTCGTGCTGCGCAGCCTGCCGAGCATGCAGGTGCGTTTCGACGCGCACAGCAAGAGCGCGCTCGCGCTCGCGCAATGGCTGAAGACGCGGCCGGAGATCGCGTCGGTGCTGCACCCGCAAATTGCGGACTGCCCGGGGCACGCGTCGTTCGTGCGCGACTTCACGGGCGCGGGCGGGCTGTTCTCGGTGGTGTTCGACGAGCGCTACAGCGCCGAGCAGGTCGACCGCTTCGTCGAGTCGCTCGAACTGTTCGCGATCGGCTGGAGCTGGGGCGGCGCGTGCAGCCTCGCGATGCCTTACGACGTCGCGTCGATGCGCCCGGACTGGCCGCACCGCGGCACGCTGGTGCGTTTCTATGTCGGTCTCGAGGACGAAGCCGACCTGCGCGCGGATATCGAACGCGCGATGCTGGCCGTACTCGGCTGATCGCAGGCCGATAACGCCCCGCGGAAAAAACGAAACGCCGGCGCGATGCAAGATCGCGCCGGCGTTTTTCATTCGAGGTCGCGCGGGATCAGAACAGCCGCAGCAGCCCGTCGAGGCCGACGTGATCGAACGCGACCGTCGCCGCGTCGCGCACGACGGGCTTCGCGTGGAACGCGACCGACAGCCCGGCTTCGCCCATCATCTTCAGGTCGTTCGACCCGTCGCCCATCGCGATCGCGCGGTTCGGCTCGAGGCCGAGCGATGCGCACGTGTCGCGCAGCAGGCGCGCCTTCACGTCGGCGTTGACGATCTCGCCGAGCACCTTGCCGGTCAGCTTGCCGTCGACGATCTCGAGCGTGTTCGCATGCGCGTAGTCGAGGCCGAGGCGTGCCTTCAGCCGCTCGGTGAAGAACGTGAAGCCGCCCGACACGAGCAGTGTCTTCATGCCGGCGGCCTTCACGCCGGCAAGCATCGTCTCGGCGCCCGGCGACAGTTGCAGCCGTTCCTCGTATACGCGCTCGAGCGCCTGCGCATCGAGCCCGGCCAGCAGCGCGACGCGGCGCGTGAGGCTTTCGTTGAAGTCGCGGATCTCGCCGCGCATCGACGCTTCGGTGATCTCGGCGACCTGAGTCTTGAGCCCGCAGAAATCGGCGATCTCGTCGATGCATTCGATCGTGATCAGCGTCGAATCCATGTCCATCACGACGAGCCCGAAATCGCCGAGCGTGCGGCCTGCCTCGACGAATGCGAAGTCGAGCGCGTGCGTGCCGCAGTACGCGTCGATGTCGAGGCGCTGCGCCGGGTTCGCGTTTTCGATGCGCAGCGCGTGATCGTCGGTCTGCACGATGCGGGTGCCGCGCGACAGCGCGAGCAGCGGTTTGTGATGGGCGTCCGACAGCGGCGCAAGACTCTGGATGACGAGGTTGTGGGTCATGGCGGGATGGTTGCGAGGCGAATGAAATGCATGCGCGGCCAACGGACGGCCGCCTGCGGACGCGGGCCCCGTTCGGCTGCGGGCCATGGCGTCGCGAACGCGCCATTGTAGCCGGTTGGCCGGGCCGGGCGATCGCGGCAGGTACGAATCCTGAGGCCGGACTCGCAACGGCACGCCCGCCGCGCGGGCCGAACGTCAACGCTTATTGCCCGTCCACGCGATCCCAGTACGGCGGATCGCCGAAATGTTCGGCCAGAAAGGAGATGAGCGCGAGCGTCTTCAGCGGCACGTGTGCGCGGCTCGGATAGACGGCCCAGATCGCGACGTCGTCGGCGAACGGATAGTCGTCGAGCACCGTGACGAGCGCGCCGCTCGCGAGCAGCGGGCCGACGTCCCAGGTCGACTTGATCGCGATCCCGAAGCCGTCGACGAGCGCTTCACGGATCGCCTCGCCGTTGCTGGCGACGAGCCGGCCGGCGACCCGCACGGTCAGCGGGCCTTGCGGCGTCGCGAACGACCAGTCGCGCTGGTTGCCGAGGATCACGCACTCGTGCTGCGCGAGGTCGGCCGGATGGCGCGGCGTGCCGCGTTCGGCGAGATACGCGGGCGAGCAGCACAGCACGCGGCGGTTCACCGCGAGCTTGCGCGCGACGAGCGTCGAATCCTTCAGCGCGCCGAGGCGGATCGCGACGTCGTAGCCGTCGTCGACGAGATCGACGATCTCGTCGGACAGCCGCAGGTCGAGCGACACCGACGGATAGCGGCGCAGGAACGCGGGAATCACCGGCGCGACATGCTGGCGGCCGAACGACGACGACATCGATACCTTCAGCCGCCCGTACGGCTCGCTGCGGCCGCGGCCGACCGACGCGCGCGCGGCGTCGGCGGCCGACAGCAGCGCGTCGGCGCGCGCCATGAAGACCTCACCGTCCTGCGTGAGGCTGATGCGGCGCGTGGTGCGGTGCAGCAGCCGCGCGCCGAGCTGGCGCTCGAGCTGCGCGATGCGCGCGCTCGCGACCGCGGCCGACACGCCGAATTCGCGCCCGGCCGCGGTGACGTTCGCGAGCAGCGCCGCGCGCACGAACAGCGCGACGTCGAGCAGGTCGAGCGGCTTGTCGGGTGCGGGAATCGGATCGGACGCCATTATTCTGAAATTCCTGAAAATGTTTCAGGAAATATAGCGGTTTTCTCGAATGATCGGGTTGCCTACGATGACGTTCATGGGGCTGCGCCGCGGCCCGCCCGTTTCCCTGAAAGGAGTTTCGTGATGAAAGCCGTTGGACTGACCCGCTATCTGCCGATCGACGACCCGCAGGCCTTGCTCGACGTGGAGCTGCCGCAGCCCGTGCCGGGCCCGCGCGACCTGCTCGTGAAGGTCGAGTCGATTTCCGTGAACCCGGTGGACACCAAGGTGCGCGCGCCGAAGCCGCAGGTCGAGGACACGCCGCGCGTGCTCGGCTGGGATGCCGCCGGTACGGTCGTCGCGGTCGGCGCGGACGTCACGCTGTTCCGGCCGGGCGACGAAGTGTTCTACGCGGGCAGCATCACGCGGCCCGGCGCGAACAGCGAATTCCATGCGGTCGACGAGCGGATCGCCGCGCTGAAGCCTCGCACGCTCGACTTTGCCGCCGCGGCCGCGTTGCCGCTCACTGCGCTGACCGCGTGGGAAGCGCTGTTCGACCGGCTGCGCGTGTCGCCGCAGGGCGCGGACGCTGGCAAGTCGGTGCTGATCATCGGCGGCGCGGGCGGCGTGGGCTCGATCGCGATCCAGCTCGCGAAGGCGCTCGGCAAGCTGCACGTGATCGCGACCGCGTCGCGGCCGGCGTCGGCCGAATGGGTGCGCTCGCTCGGCGCGGATGCTGTGGTCGACCATTTCGGCGACCTGCCTGCACAGTTGCGCGAAGCCGGGCATCCGAATGTCGACTACGTGCTGATCTTCAACGACACGGACCGCCATTTCCCCGCCGCGGCGGAAGTAATCCGGCCGCAGGGCGGCATTTGCACGATCGTCGAGAACGGGAAGCCGGTGCCGGTCGAACTGCTGAAGGCGAAGAGCGCCGCGTTTCACTGGGAGTTCATGTTCACGCGCGCGATGTTCGAGACGCCGGACATGATCGAGCAGCACCGGATCCTCGGCGAAGTCGCTCGGCTCGTCGACGGCGGCGCGTTGCGCACGACGCTCGGCGAACAGCTCGGCGCGATCAATGCGGCGAACGTGCGGCGCGCGCACCAGTTGCTCGAAGCAGGGCGCACGATCGGCAAGCTCGTGCTGAGCGGCTTCTGAGCGCCTGCAAACCTGTCGCGTCGTGCGAGGCCCTTCGAGGAGGCATCCACCACTGTGACTTCCTTCGGGGCGGAAAGCCTGCGGTGGCCCGGTGTTTTCTCGAGAGCCGGCATCGCGCGTAAGGTTGCAACGCCGCGAACGCAAGCGGGGTAACACCCGATGCGTTTGCGGCGCATTGCATGCCGCTTGGCGGTAGACTGGCAACGCATCATGCATCGAAAACCGCGCGGCACGCGCGTGCCGCCGCATTACAAGGAGGTCAGCATGAGCCAACGCAGCTTGTCAGTCGCCGCATCGTGGTCGGCCGTGTTCGCGGCGGCGTGCGTCAGCGCGAGCGTATTCGCGGCGCCGCCGGTCAAGGGCAGCCTGAAGGGCGGCGGTACGGGACAGCTCGAATACACCGTCAAGGTCGACTCGAAGACCTTCGGCAATACGCAGGAGACCCGCAAGATCCGCTCGGGCGAAACGGACGACTTCAACTGGAAGTCGGTGCCGCCGAGCGGCGCGGTCGCGTTGCCGGACGGCTGCCCGAACGCGGACAACCTGCCGCGCGACGCGAACGGCGCGATGGTGCGCCAGACCCAGGTGCGGCTGGCGCCGTCGGTCGATGCGAAGGGGACCGCGAACGTGCAGATGAGCTTCCAGGCGGCCGCGCCGAAGGGCACGCGCACCGTGACGGCCGGCGGCAAGTCGCTGCAGTGCCCGGACGTCGTGTCGGTGAGCCAGGTGAAGTGGGTGTCGATTCCGACCAACGGCGGTTCGAAGTCCGTGACGATGAGCGACGGCACGAAGGTGACGGTGTCGATCAAGCGGTGAGCAGCGCGCGCGGGCCGGCGTTTCGTCCGGTGCGCGCGCAACGGATTCGACTGGCGGGACGGGCAGGGCGGCACGTGAACGTTTCGTGTCGCCGTCACGATGCTTTCCCGCGACCTGCTTCGCGCTATGTTGCCGCGGCAACGGCATTGCAACTGTTTGCCGCGCGTCCGCTCAGCGTGCCAACCTGCGTGACGTCATGCGGATGTCACGTTATGCTCCGCCACATCATCACCTTCCTGTAACGATATCCCGATGAAATTCCGAATGTGCATGCTGCTGTCGGCCGCAGCGTTCGTCTCCGCGCACGCGCAGGCGGCCGACGATTGCAGTTTCGTGAAGAAGGTCGAGCTGCCGGCGCGGCAGCAGGTGGCGGTCGTGTCGAGCGGTGCACTCGAACCGTGCTCGACCGGCAGCTATGCGGTGCGCGTGTATTCGACCGTGCATGCCGCACCCGGCTTCGATACGGACGACTACGTGACGGGGGCGCTGCATGCGCGCGATGGCACGGTCACCGATGCGTTCACGGCCGACCTCGGCGCACGCGCGCCGCAGGCGCTCGTCGTGACGACGCGCTCGGCCGGCAGCGGCGGTTATGTCGGTGCGCAGGCCTATGTGACGACACCGCGTGCGGTGCGGCTCGTCGCGTCGGTCGACGGGCTCGCGCCCGACGCGGACATCGCGGCCGCGTTGCGGCAGGCGATCGGCAAGCGCCGCGCCGCGCGCTGACGCGCTGATCGCGCAGCGCGCGAACGCATCGCGCGGCGCCGCCGCGTGTCAGTGCGCACGCTCTTCGAGCCGCGCTGCGAGAAAGCGGTGATCGGCCGAGAACAGCCGGCGATAGGTCATCAGCACCGCGCCGACGGTGCCGAGCGCGGACGCCGCGGCGATCAGGAACATGATCACGATCTGGTAGCGCACGGCCTGCAGCGGCGACTGGCCGGCCAGCACCTGGCCCGTCATCATCCCCGGCAGGCTCACGACGCCGACGACGGCCATCTGGTTCAGCGTCGGCAGCATGCCCGCGCGCACGGCCTGGCGCGCGGCGTCCTGCGCGGCTTCCCAGCGCGTCGCGCCGAGCGCGAGCGCGGTCTCGACGCGGTCGCGGCGTGCGGTGAGCTCTTCCATCATCCGCTCGACGCCGAGCGACACGCCCGTCAGCGTATTGCCGAGAATCATCCCGAGGATCGGAATCGCGTATTGCGGCGCGTACCACGGATGGATGCGGATCACGACGAACAGGCCGACCGCCGCGACGAACCAGCTGCTGAACCAGATCGACGCGATGCTGTCGATGCGCTGGCCGCGGTACGTGCGCTTGCCGCGCCCCGCGCCGGCGAAACCGGCGATCAGTGTCATCAGCGCGGTGAGCGGCAGCACGACATACCAGTGCGGATGGCCGAACACCCAGCCGAGCACATAGCCGATCGCGAGCAACTGCACGACGGTGCGCACGGCCGCGAGCGCGAGCTTGCGGCCGAGGCCGAGCGACAGCGCCGCCGAGATCGCGCCGTTGATTGCGACGAGCGCGGCGGCGATGCCGACGTCGACGAGGCTCAGGTCCTGCAGTGCCGGGCTCATCGCGCAGCCTCCATCTGGTTTGCAGCGTGCAGCACGCCGGCCTGCATCACGAGTCGCGTCGTGCCGATCCGCGCGGCCTGGGCCGGATCGTGCGAGATCCACATATACGCGCGAACGTCGGGCGCCGCGTCGAACCACGCACCGACGAGCGCTTCGATCGCACGCGCCGATTCGGGATCGAGCGCGGAGGTCGGCTCGTCGAGCAGCAGCACGTCGGGGTCGAGCTGCAGTACGCGCAGCAGCGCGGCGATCTGCGCTTCGCCGCCCGACAGGTCGCTCGCGCGCTTGTCGAGAAAGTCGGGGCCGCGGCCGGCACGTGCGGCGAGCGCTTCGGCGCGCGCGCGATCGAACGCGACGTCGCGATAGATCGCCAGCGAATACGGATAGCGCAGTTGCGATTCGACGGTGCCGTCCATCTGCGCGGGGCGCTGGCGCACATATGCGACGCTGCGCCGGTAGCGCGGGATCGCGCTGCGCCGGATCCGGCGGCCGCGCCACAGGATGTGGCCGCCGTCGAGCGGATCGAGCAGCGCGAGCGCGCGCAGCAGCACGCTCTTGCCCGACCCGGACGGTCCCGTGACAGCAATTCGCGATCCCGCTGCGAGGCTGAAATCGGTCGGGGCGAGCAGGGTCTTGCCGCTGCTGGCGTCGCGCCGCGTGATGCGCTGCGCCTCGATGAGGCCGGTGGGGGCTGTCATGTCACAAATGAAAAAAAGCGTTAATGGCGCCGAAAGGTCGCCGTGCCGTGCGTCATAATACCGATTGAAAAGCCGCGCGTGTCGTGCGCCGTTCGTCCACGCAAGCGGCCCGGCATGGTGCGGCAACATGTCAGAACAACAACGGAACCGCCATGACGCTAACCCGAGCCATCGGCAAATCGGCTGCATGGATCGTCGGTATCGTCGCGGTGCTCATCGCGGCGGCCGGCGTCTTTCTCTTCACATTCGACTGGAACCGCGCGAAACCGTGGGTCAACGAGCAGGTGAGTGCCGCGCTCGGCCGCCCGTTCGCGATCAACGGCGACCTGAAGGTCGGCTGGCGTCGCCCCGACGGCGAGACCGGCTGGCGCGCCTGGGTGCCCTGGCCGAGCTTTTCGGCCACGCAGCTCGAGATCGGCAACCCAGACTGGGCGAAGGCGCCCAAATTCGTCACGCTCGATGCCGCGCACTTCGATCTCGCGATCCTGCCGTTGCTCGCGCATGAAATCGTCATTCCGTCGATCGACGTCGTGAATCCCGCCGTCGACCTCGAGCGGCTCGCCGACGGCCGCAACACGTGGACCTTCCAGTTCAAGCAATCGGCGCAGCCGTCGCCGTGGAAGGTACGGCTCGACAGCTTTGGCTTCGCGAAGGGCACCGTCACGTATCGCGACGCGATCACGAAGGCCGACCTGAGCGTCGCGATCGATACGCTCGGGCAGCCGATTCCGCTCGGCGACGTGCTGAAGGAACAGGAGCAGACGTCGCGCGCGGCGTCCGCGCAGCGTGTCGGCAAGCACGGCGCCGCGCAACTGAGCGCGAAGGCGAACGCGGAAGCCGCGTCGAGCGCGTCGGCGGCGCAGGCTGCGGGGGCGTCGTCGTCCATGGCGGTTGCGGCAGCGTCTGCGGTTGCGCCTGCGTCGTCGGCAGCTCCCGCGTCCGGTGCGTCCGCCGCATCCGGTGCAAGCGGTACCGCGGCACCCGCGAAGCCGTCCGGCCCGACCTATGCGTTCGGGCTGAAGGTCGACGGCCGCTACAAGAACGTGCCGATCAGCGGCACCGGCAAGCTCGGCGGCGTGCTCGCGGTCGAGGACACGTCGCGGCCGTTCCCGCTGCAGGCCGACGTGAAGGCCGGCGACACGCGGCTCGCGATCGTCGGCACGCTGACCGACCCGCGGAATCTCGCGGCGCTCGACCTGCGCCTGTGGCTGCAGGGTACGTCGATGTCGCACCTCTATCAGCTCACCGGCATCACGCTGCCCGACACGCCGCCTTATGCGACCGAGGGGCGGCTGATCGGCAACTTCAAGCGGCGCGCGAGCACGTTCCGCTACGAGAACTTCAACGGCCGCGTCGGCGGCAGCGATCTCGGCGGCACGCTGTTGTACGAGCAGCGCGAGCCGCGACCGAAGCTGTCGGGCGAACTCGTGTCGAACCTGCTGCAGTTCTCCGATCTCGCGCCGGTGATCGGCGCGGACACGGCCGCGAGCAAGGCCAAGCGCGGCGACACGACGCGCCAGCCGCCGGGCCGCGTGCTGCCGGTCGAGACGTTCCGTACCGACCGCTGGCGCGCGCTCGACGCGGACGTGAAGTTCACCGGCCGCAAGCTGATCAAGAGCGCAAACCTGCCGATCACCAACCTGTACACGCACATCGTGATGCAGGACGGCGTGCTGTCGCTCGAACCGCTGCAGTTCGGCGTCGCGGGCGGCACGCTCGCGACGACCGCGCATCTCGACGGCAGCGGCGCGCCGCTGAAGGGCCGCTTCACGGTGGCCGCGCGGCACCTGAAGCTCAAGCAGCTGTTCCCGACGCAGAAGGTGATGCAGTCGGCGCTCGGCGAGATCAACGGCGACGCGTCGCTGTCGGCGACCGGCAACTCGCCGGCCGCGCTGGCTGCGACGTCGACCGGCGAAGTGAGGGCGCTCATCACCGACGGCCGTATCAGCCGCCTGCTGATGGAAGCCGCGGGGCTGAACGTCGCGAACGTCGTCTACGAGAAGCTGTTCGGCAATCGCGACGTGAACATCAATTGCGCGGCGATCGACTTCGTCGCGACCAACGGGATCCTCGACCCGAAGGTGTTCGCGCTCGATACCGACGACGCGCTGATCAATGTCGACGGCCCGATCAGCCTGCGCGACGAAACGCTCGACCTGAAGATCCATCCGCACACGAAGGGTTTCCGGATCTTCTCGCTGCGCTCGCCGCTGTACGCGAAGGGCACGTTCAAGAACCCGGACGTCGGCGTCGATGCGGGTGCGCTCGCGCTGCGTGCCGGCGCGATGATCGGGCTCGGCCTGATCAACCCGTTCGCGGCGCTGATTCCGTTGATCGCGCCGAGCAACAACAAGGACGTGCCGTGCTCGCAGCTGTTCGGGCAGATGAAGGAGAAGGCAGCGCAGAAGGAGGCGGCGAAGGCCGGCAAGTAACATTGGCCTGATGCGGACGCGGGCGCCGGCGCCGCACGTGGCGGCCCGGCTGGCGGGGCCGGAACAGTGCGGTCGGCAGTTTCTCCGACACCTGCTAAAATACACGGTTTTCCGTCGATTTCTCTCTTACGGGACCTGCCGTGCTTTCTACTGCCAACATCACGATGCAATTCGGGCCGAAGCCCTTGTTCGAGAATATCTCGGTCAAATTCGGCGAGGGCAACCGCTATGGTCTGATCGGCGCGAACGGCTGTGGCAAGTCGACCTTCATGAAGATCCTCGGCAGCGACCTCGAGCCGAGCGCCGGCAACGTCGCGCTGGAGCCGAACGTGCGTCTCGGCAAGCTGCGCCAGGACCAGTTCGCGTACGAAGACGTGCGCGTGCTCGACGTCGTGATGATGGGCCACACCGAGATGTGGGCCGCGATGACCGAGCGTGACGCGATCTACGCGAACCCGGAAGCCACCGACGACGACTACATGCACGCGGCCGAGCTCGAGGGCAAGTTCGCCGAATACGGCGGCTACGACGCCGAGGCGCGCGCGGGCGCGCTGCTGCTCGGCATCGGCATCGAGGAGAAGTTCCACAACGGCACGATGAGCGACGTCGCGCCGGGCTGGAAGCTGCGCGTGCTGCTCGCGCAGGCGCTGTTCTCGAAGCCCGACGTGCTGCTGCTCGACGAACCGACCAACAACCTCGACATCAACTCGATCCGTTGGCTCGAGCACACGCTCAACGAGTACAACTCGACGATGATCATCATCTCGCACGATCGTCACTTCCTGAACTCGGTGTGCACGCACATGGCCGACATGGACTACGGCACGCTGAAGGTCTGGCCGGGCAACTACGACGACTACATGCTCGCATCGGCACAGGCGCGCGAGCGTCAGGCCGCGGCGAACGCGCGCGCGAAGGAGCGCGTGGCCGAACTGCAGGACTTCGTGCGCCGCTTCTCGGCGAACAAGTCGAAGGCCCGCCAGGCAACGAGCCGCGCGAAGCAGATCGACAAGATCAAGATCGAGGAATTCAAGCCGTCGTCGCGCCAGAACCCGTTCATCCGCTTCGAGTTCGAGAAGAGGCTGCACAATGTCGCGGTGGTCGCCGAAGACATCACGAAGAAGTACGAGCGCACGATCTTCCAGAACTTCAACCTGTCGGTGCAGCCGGGCGAGCGGATCGCGATCATCGGCGAGAACGGCGCGGGCAAGACGACGCTGCTGCGTTCGCTGCTCGGCGCGCTCGAGCTCGATCACGGCACGGTGAAGTGGTCCGAGAACGCGAATGTCGGCTACATGCCGCAGGACACGTACGAGGAGTTCCCGAACGACATCACGCTGATGGACTGGATCGACCAGTACCGCAAGGACGGCGACGACGAAACGATGGTGCGCGGCACGCTCGGCCGCCTGCTGTTCTCGTCGGACGACATCAAGAAGTCGGTGAAGGTGCTGTCGGGCGGCGAGAAGGGCCGCATGATCTGGGGCAAGCTGATGCTCGGCCGCCACAACGTGCTGCTGATGGACGAGCCGACCAACCACATGGACATGGAATCGATCGAGTCGCTGCAGATCGCGCTCGAGCAGTTCGAAGGCACGCTGATCTTCGTGTCGCACGACCGCGAATTCGTGAGCGGGCTGGCGAACCGGATCATCGAAGTGCGGACGGACGGTACGCTGTTCGACTTTGGTGGTAACTACGAGGAATTCCTGACGAGTCAGGGGCAGGAGTAATTGTCCTGAGTTTGTCCCAAGACCACCGTTCATGCGTCCCGAATAGCCCCACGGAATTGTCCCATTGGGACAACGGCAGTGTTGCTCCGTAGAGGACACTAGACGGGGCGCGTAACGCGTATCGCCAGAAACACGAAAGGCCCACATCGGCAGTTTGCCGGTGTGGGCCTTCTTGTTTATACGCACTTAGCCAGTTTGCGTGCGGTGGTGCTAGTATCAAATTCGTTTTTTTCTTACAGAATTGATAGCAGCACGTGGCGTGTATTGTTACTTATCCAATATCCGTTAGAAGAAAACGGCTATCGGGGCAACGATGCACGGAAGAAACGTCAGGCGGCTGACTTTAATGAGATTGCCTCAGCTATAGAAAGTCATGTCAACGGGCTTCTATAAAAACAGCAATAGCCTGTTTGTTCGTATAGCTATGACGAGGTAGTGCACGCGCTTGGATATCTGTTGGAGCGTAGCCCAACCATAATCTCGAATTAACATTATAAAAATCATATAGAAATGTTAATTCTGTTTTATCAAAAAAATCCATCGCTTCTCAGAGTGGAAAATCAGTCCTCGCTCGCTAATCTAACGATTTGTGACACTGTGGATCGCTCAGCGTCTGCTACGATCGCGCAGAAGGATCACGGAAGACCAACTGTGTGTGCGCTTTGATGTTGGGGCGCTTAGCATAACCGTGTGTAGACCTTTGCGAATCCTGCGCAGCACCGGCCGTGGTTGCGCGTAACGACAACCGGTTCAGTCGGATGTCGATTCCAGTCAAAAATTGAAGCAGCGACGCGACTTGCGTCGAACGAAGAATGAATAAAAACCGCTATCGGGTTGTGTATAGTCGCGCACGTGGCGCGATGATGGTCGTTCAGGAAAATGGCAACGCGCCGCGTGCGGCCGGAAATCCGCAGGGCGTAAGTGCGCCGCTGAACGTGCCGGGATTGCGCGTCGTGTGGCAACCGATCGCAATGGCAGCAGCGTTGCTGTTCGGCATACCGGTATTCAGCTTTGCGCAAATCGTTCCGACTCCGGGCACAAGCACGCACGTAATCCAGACGCAGAACGGCATCCCGCAAGTGAATATTGCCGCACCGTCCGGCGCCGGTGTCTCGGTCAACACGTACAACCAGTTCGATGTACAAAAACCCGGCGCGATCCTGAACAACTCGCCGACGATCGTGAATACGCAGCAGGCGGGGATGATCAACGGCAACCCGAATTTCGGGGCAGGCCAGTCCGCGCGGATCATCGTCAACCAAGTCAACAGCAACGCACCGTCGCAACTTCGCGGTTATGTGGAGGTGGGAGGCAATCGCGCCGAGGTAATCCTGTCGAACAGCGCAGGTATTCAGGTCGACGGCGGCGGGTTCATCAATACGTCGAGAGCTGTCCTCACAACGGGAACGCCGTATTACGGTGCAGACGGGTCGCTCGGTGGATTCAATGTATCGCGCGGCCTGATTTCCGTAAGCGGTTCTGGCCTTAATGCGTCGAACGTGGATCAGGTTGACTTGATTTCTCGCGCCGTACAGGCCAACGCTGCCATTTACGCGAAAAATCTGAACGTGGTCGCTGGGGCTAACCAAGTCAACCACGACACGCTTGCAGCAACGCCGATTGCTGGCGATGGTGCCGCACCCGCTATCGCGATCGACGTGAGCCAACTCGGCGGCATGTACGCGAACCGCGTGTTTCTCGTGAGCAACGAGTTCGGGGTCGGGGTCGCGAATGCCGGAACGATCGCTGCGCAAGCAGGTGATCTGACGCTGCAATCCAACGGCCAGCTTGTACTCACGGGCAAGACAACGGCGAGCGGCAACCTTACCGCAACCGCGAACAGTATTCAAAACACCGGCACGACGTACGCACAGCAAAACGTCAATGTCTCGACGGGCGGCGCGTTGTCGAACAGCGGCACCCTCGCTGCGCAACAGAATACGACGGTCAATGCGGGGAGTATCAATTCGACCGGGGCGCTCGGCGCTGGCGTAAATAACGACGGCTCTGTCGGAAAGAGTGGCGACCTGAATCTGTCGAGCACGGGGCAATTGACGGCGACCGGGCAGAACGTCGCGGGCGGTAGCGCGTCGATTTCGGGCGCTGCCGTCAACCTGGCGGGTAGTGAAACGGCCGCGAACGGCAATCTCACGCTGAATGCGAACGCAGGCGACTTGAACCTCTCGAACGCCACGACGAGTGCGCAGGGCGTAGTCAATGCGAACGCAGCAGGCGCATTGATCAACGATCACGGTAGCCTGTCGAGCCAAGGCGGTACAACGCTCACCGCGGGCAGCATTTCGAACCAAGGTGGCAAGGTTTCGGCACAAGGTCCGCTGAGCGTGCAGTCGAACGGCGCAATCTCGAATCAGGGCGGCACGCTGGTTTCCGAAAATGCGATGCAGGTGCGTGGTGGCGCGATCGCGAATAATCAAGGCACGATCCAGAGCGCGGCCGGAATGAATATTTCGGGTAGTTCGCTGGACAACAGTGCCGGTCGCGTTACGTCATTGAATTCGGATGGTCTGTCGATCACGACGACAGGGCAATTGACGAACGCGGCCGGTACGACCTCACTTGGCGCACAAGGCGGCGTCATCGGCGGCAACGGCGGTGTGACGGTGCAATCCGGCAGCGTCGTGAACCATGGCACGGTCAGTGCACAAACGAACCTGCAAGTTGATTCGCAATCGCTCGACAACGGCAGCGGTACGTTGTCGGCTGCGCAAAATGCAGTGATCAATGCTGGCGCGCAGTTGACGAATAATTCCGGCAGCATCGCGGCCGGACAATCGGCAACGGTGAATGCAGCATCGCTGAACAACGACGCGGGTTCGATACAGGCCAACCAGTTGTCGTTCGGGGCAACGAATTTGTCGAACCACGGTGGCACGATTACGCAAACCGGGACCGGCGCAATGAATGTCGCTGTCTCGAACACGCTCGATAATTCGCAAGGCGGCACGCTGCAAACCAACAGCACCGACCTGACGCTCGCGCCGGCTACGCTGCTGAACGATGGCGGCACGATCCTGCATGCAGGAACGGGCACGCTGACCGTGAAGCCGGGCAGCGGCGCAGGTGGGTTTAGCGATGTCGGCGGCTCCGTCGTGAGCAATGGACAGGCCGTAATTCAGGCGGGCTCGTGGAACAATGCGCAAGGCTCGTTTGCGGCACGTCAGGGCATCGTCGCGAGCGTCACAGGCAATCTAGCGAACGCACAAGGCTTGATTCGCTCGCAAGCGGGTATGTCGTTGACGAGCGGCGGCGCGCTGGACAACCAGAACGGGAAAATTGCAGCGGGCACCGACACTCGCCCGGACACGAGCACACTGAATATTCAGGCGGCATCGATTCAGAACGCGGGCGGCCTGATTGCGGATTTTGGAACTGGCGCAACGTCGGTGCAAGGCGGCACTCAATTGATGAACAGCGCGGGCACGATCACGGGTAACGGTGACGTAAGCGCGCAAGCTTCTTCGATCATAAATACGAGCGGCGCGCAACTGAGCGGCACAAATGTTCAGGTGCGTGGCGATACGCTCGATAACAGCGGTGGAAAAATCGGTAACGTTGCCGAGGGTGATGTAGATATCGCAACGACCGGCGCGATTACGAATGCGGGAGGGCAAATTGTTGGATCGCGCGATCTGTCCGTATCGGCTACTACGTTGCTCGGTGGCGGCACGTACAGCGCCGCTCACGATGCGTCGCTGACTTTACAGGGCGATTTTTCTAGCACGCCGGCCTACCAGTTCAGCGCGGGCCATAATCTTGCGTTCACCTTGCCCGGAACGTTCACGAATAGCTCAGGCTTGCAGTCGGTCAACGACCTGACGATTAACGCTGGCGATATTGTGAACAGCGGCGCAATCGCGGCCGGGAGTCTGCTGAAAACGCATTCGAACACGCTGACCAATACGGGCGTGATGGTCGGGGGCAGTGCTTCGCTGGTTGCGGACAGTACCCTGTCGAATGTCGGCCCGACTGCACTGATTGGCGCATCGGATGAAAACGGCACGCTCGAAATCCTCGCGCACGATATCGAAAATCGCGACGATACGACGGCGACCGATACGATGGCGCAGACAGCCATTTACGGAATGGGCAAGGTCGTGCTCGCGGGCGGCAAGGATGCGAATGGGAGTTACACGAATGCAGCGCGTGTCAATAACGTCTCCGCGTTGATCCAGTCGGGCGGCGACATGGAGCTGCACGCCGATCAGGTGACGAACACGCGTCGCGTGATGACGACGACTGGCTACACGAACAACGTCGATCCTGCGTTGCTCGCGGCGCAAGGCATCAGCATGTCCGGTTGCGTGGCGATTTACATGGATGCATGTAGCGGCGCGTATCAGGTTCCGGGGGTTGATCTTGCAAAGGCTGACCCTTCTGTCATCCAGCAATTGGAAAATCAGATCGGCGGTGTTTTTATTGATCCGCCACATGAAGGCCAGTGGAATAGCGTCTATCAGTACACGACCTATAAGGGCGTAGCGACCGCGAATACCATCAAGGATATCAGCCCGGCTGGGCAAATCGTGTCGGGCGGAAAAATCGACGCATCTACGACCGGGACGCTGCAAAATTATTGGAGCAACATCGCGGCGGTCAACGGAATTCAGATGCCGGCGAATTATGACGCGGACGGTTGGAAGGCGTCAGGCCAGCAAGCGCCGGGCGTCACGGTCACGTACTCGGGCCAGTATCACTACAACAACTACGATAATAGCGAGCACAACTGGACCTATTCCTTTTGCGATAAAGGGTGCAACGGCCCCGCTGACGTGCGGCAGTACAAGCTGCCTGATTATCAATCGACGCTCGTCTCGAACGGCACGATTTCCGGCACGGGCGTGAGCATCAACAACACCGCAGGCAACGCGTCGATTCCGTCGCTTGGACTCGTGCCCGGTCAGTCGCTTCCAGTTAATTCCGGCTCGGTACACGGCACCGCGCCGATGGTCAATCCGATCATCGCGAGCGCGACTGCGGTCAACGTCCTGAATAATCTCACCATTCCGCAGGGTGGGCTGTTCAAGCCGACCACGGCACCGAATGCACCGTACGTCATCGAGACGAACCCGGCATTTACGAACCAGAAAAATTTCATATCGAGCGATTATTTTTTCGAGCAGATCGGCGTTGACCTGACGCATATTCCGAAGCGGCTCGGCGATGGCTTCTACGAGCAGCAACTCGTGCGCAACGAAATCACCTCGTTGACCGGTAAAGCGGTGCTTGGCCCGTACACGGATACGCAATCGATGTATGAGGCGCTGATGGCTGCCGGTGCCTCGTTGTCGAAATCGCTGAATTTGCCGCTCGGCATGGGCTTGTCGCCTGAACAGGTTTCGCAATTGACGAGCAACGTCGTCATCATGCAGACGGAAGTCGTGGACGGGCAGTCGGTGCTGGTCCCGGTTGTGTATCTGGCGAAGGCGAGTCAGGAAAACTGGAATGGCCCGCTGATTTCGGCGAACAACATCGATTTGCAGAACGCGCAGTCGTTCACGAACAGCGGCACGATTAAAGCAGCAAATACGCTATCGGTGGACGGCAAGCAGATCGATAACGCCTTCGGTGCGTTGCAAAGCGGCGGCCTCATGTCGCTGAAGACCACGAACAATATCGATCTGACCTCGGCGAACGTGAAGGCCGGCAGCTTGCAACTGGACGCCGGAAAAGACCTGATTCTCGATACCGCGACGAAAACCGTCAAACAGGTCAGCGACACGGGCGCGACTCGCGTTACGACGACGCTCGGGCCGCAGGCGAAAATCGATGTGACGGGCGACGCGTCGATCACGACCGGAGGGAATTTCCAACAAAATGCGGGCGACCTTAGCGTCGGCGGAAATTTGGGGATGCAGGTCGGCGGGGACTGGAATCTTGGCACGCAGCAGACCGGCGAGCACAAGGTCGTGCATCGCGCAAATGGTGTGTCGGACGTGGACGTTAATCAGGCTGTAGGCAGTTCGGTAAAAGTCGGCGGCGTGTCGCAGATCGGTGTCGGCGGCGATCTGACGGCCAAGGGCGCCCAAATCGATCTGGGTCAAGGTGGCACCGTGGCTGTAAAGGGCAACGTGACGCTTGGTGCGGCGAGCGCAACGTCCACCATCGATAGCAATAGTTCGAGTAGCAGTAGCGGCCGTAGCTCGGCAGCGTCCTTGCATGCGGTTAATGAAAATGTGACCGGCACGACGCTCACGGGCGGCGACACGGTGAATATCGTGTCAGGTAAGGACATTACGCTGTCCGGCAGCACGATCAGTCTCGACAAGGGAAATGCAAATCTGCTCGCGGCCGGGGACGTGAATGTAGGTGCTGCGACCGAGACGCACGAGTACAGTTCGCACGAAACGCATAGTCACAGCGGTGTCGTGAGCGGTTCGAAGGTCGCGAGTGGAATCGACCAGACCGCGACCTACAGTCAGGGCAGCACGATTTCGGCCGATGGCGTGAATATCGTCAGCGGAAAAGATATTAACGTGACCGGCAGCACCATCGTTGGTACGAACGACGTAGCGCTGAACGCGGCACACGATGTGAATATCAAGACCTCGCAAGATACAACGCAATCATCGAGCTACTACCAGAAACAGGAATCGGGCCTCATGACGGGTGGCCTGACGGTTTCGTTCGGCAGTAGCAAACTCGCGACTACGGATCAGTCATCGAGCGTCACGAATAACGCGAGCACGGTTGGTTCACTGAATGGCAACCTGAGCGTCAGTGCTGGAAATACCCTGCACGTGACGGGTAGCGATCTGGTTGCCGGAAAGAACCTGACGGGCGCTGCATCGAATATCGTGATCGATTCGGCGACGGATACATCGAGCCAACGCCACACGCAGCAGCAAAGCAAGAGCGGTGTCACGCTCGGGTTGTCGGGCAGCATCGGTGATGCGATTAACGGAGCCTACGACCAATCGCAAGCCCTCAAAAATGGTAGCGGCGACAGCCGGGCTACTGCCTTGCACGCCATCGCAGCGGGCGGCGACGCGGCAATGGCCGGTTACGGCGCGTACAAAATGGCGACTGGCGCAGCAGGTCAGGGCGCACCGAGCATCGGCGTTCAGGTGAGCGTCGGATCGAGCCACAGTCAAAGCCAGTCGTCGGAAAATCAGGCCACGCAGCGCGGGTCAAGCGTGACGGCCAGAGGTACCACTTCCCTGATTGCGACCGGGAGCAATACGCCGGGCAGCGGAAATATTACGGTAGCGGGCTCGAGCGTGTCAGGTACTGACGTTTTGCTGGCCGCGAAAAATCAGATCGATTTGCAGAACACGACCGATACGGATTCGACGCGCAGTTCGAATTCTTCGTCAAGCGCGAGCGTTGGCGTATCGTTCGGCACCAACGGCTACGGAATTTCCGCGTCAATGTCGAAGGCGCATGGCGATGCGAATTCGGACGCCGCGATTCAGAACAATTCGCACGTGACGGGCGCGAATTCTGTGACCATCGTCTCGGGCGGCGACACAAATATCATCGGCTCAAACGTCGCGGGCAAATCGGTGACGGCTGCTGTTGGTGGCAACCTGAACGTGCAGAGTGTGCAGGATGTGACGAGTAGCGCTGCGCATCAAAGCAGCACGGGCGGCGGATTTTCGGTCAGCACAGCGGGTGGCGCGTCGGCAAGCTTCAGTTCACAGCACGGCAGCGCGAACAGCAATTACGCGGGCGTGGGCGAACAAGCTGGAATTCAGGCCGGCTCGGGCGGTTTCGATGTGACCGTGAAGGGAAATACGGACCTGAAAGGCGCGGTCATTGCGAGCACGGCCGATCCGTCAAAAAATAGCCTGACGACCGGTACGCTCACATACAGCGATATCGAAAATCATTCGACGTACAGCGCGGACAGCAGCGGATTTAGTGCGGGCGCTGGCGTCGGCACGACGGGTAAGTCGCTTGGTCCCGGATCGGTGAGCGGTTCGGGTGGTGTGACGCCGATGATTTCGCAGTCGGACAGCGGCAACGAAAATGCAACCACGCGTAGCGGTGTGAGCGCGGGCACGATCAATATTACGAATCCGGCCGGTCAAACGCAGGACGTAGCGAACCTGAACCGCGATACGTCGAATTCGAACGGGACCGTTTCGAAAACGCCGGACGTGAACGAAATCCTGTCGCAGCAATCGGACCTGATGAACGCCGGACAGGCGGCGGGGCAGGTTGTTGCGCAAGGGATCGCCGCGTATGCGGATGCGAAGAAAAAAGACGCCCAAGACGCTGCCAATAAAGCCAAGGCCGCAGGTGATACAACGGCGCAAGCTGCTTACCAAGCCGAAGCTGACTCGTGGGCGGAAGGTGGTTCCAATCGCGTATTGATGCACACGGCGGGCGGCGCGCTCCTTGCTGGATTGGGAGGCGGTAACGCGCTTGCCGGCGCGGCAGGTGCAGGTTTATCGTCGGCGCTTGCGGGCAAGCTGAACAGCCTTGCTGATTCGGTCGGAGACGGTACGGGCTCGATGCTCGCAGGAAATATCCTGTCGAACGTGCTGGCCGGTGCAGGTGGTGCGCTTATCGGTGGTACGTCGGGGGCCTTTACGGCATCGAATGCGGACCTGTATAACCGTAGTACGGGCAACGACAAGGGCACGGGCGGCACCGGAAGCGAATTCCTGGACAGACTGGGCGACGCGCTCCTGTCCACGGCAAAAGACCCGCTCGGGGCACTGAATTATGCGCTGAACAGTCTGATACCTGCGCCTTCGAGGCAGAAGCCGGACGCGGACGCGAACCCGCTCGTGCAGGCGAACGACAACGGCAAGCCGCCTGCCACGGGTGGGGCTGTAGTCACCCCGCCGACGATGATTTGTACGCCCAATGGGGGCTGTGTAGCGACGCCTGCTATCGCGGTGCCGGGAACGCCGGGGTACGCATCCGGTAATACGACGCTGAACAGTGGCAGCGACGACAATAATGGACAGGCGTCGAGTGGCGGCCAGTCTGATGCATCCCTTCCCATGGGCGGCAAGGGCAAGCAATTCAATCAGCCGAAGAATCCAGCATATCAGCCAACTCGTAATACACCAGCTAATATTGATGGAACAGACTATGCAGGGCATGCGCTTGATAGAATGCAGGATCGAGGTCTAACGCCTTCAGTTATCCAGAATACAATCGAGAACGGTGTGCCAACGCCAAGCCGAGGGGGCACGACGGTATTTTATGATTCTACAAATAACGTATCGGTGGTTACGAATAGTGCAGGTAAGGTGATTACGGTCAAGTATGGGAAATGATATGAATGCTGAGGATTTAGTTGAGCGTGCCCAGACAGCCGCAAAGGATCATCTTAAGTACGCTCGATTCGTACAGGATGCGGAAATATTTCAGGCCGACGCCGTTCAAGATGAGAAATGGAAGTCTGCATACCGCGCCTGTTGGTTTGAACTTGAAATAGTTAATGCCTTGGCACTGGATGATTGGGAATCCTCCGGCAAGCCGGACGATTGGTCTGCAACGTGGAACGAACGTTATAAGAAGGACGCTGAAGAATTAATTGCCAACTTGTGCGCGATATTGCTTCAACAGCAGTAACAGCGCACCGGACGCATGCCTAGTGCGTCCGGTGCGCCATCTAACGCAACTGTGGCGAGCAACGGTATGGCGATTAATCTGTTTTGCTATTCGTCGGTTGATCCAGATGGCTCCAGTGCGTTACAGCTGGAGCTAATTAAGGAGCGACAGGATTTGTTTGGCAAAAATTTTCTAATTTCGCCGGTGAGGGATGTAACTCCTATGCATGTAGAAATCGCGGGCGAGCATGGTTTTGTGCCGAAGGCATTTTCTTGGTTTCTTTGAATTCGAAGGATTCAGTGAGTTTGCTTGGCTTGGTCGCTGAGGTTCTGAAGAAAAGATTTCATCAAGGTATTCTTATTCTTCAGGAAAATGAGAATAAATTATAGTCGGGTTGAAGCAGAGCGTCAGAACCAAGGCGATTTCATGATGAAAATCAATCGACCGATGAGGGAAGCATTAAACGGCGTGCGGTTGGACCTTCCGCTTAGCGAATCGCTACAGAGCATCGCAGATAGTGGTTTCGAACTACGCGACGAGTGTTATTTTTTGCGTGCTCTACTGGGTTCAACAAACGCGAGCCGAAAGAGCTTTCCCGACTGCATTGGCTATGAATGCTTCATCAATTCCTTGCATGTCGAAGATTACGATTCTGCGTCTCCCTTGACACAAGCTGTTTTGCTTGTGAAAGAGGTGTTTCGGGTATGGAATGCAATGCAACTCCCGTCGCAGCTTACTGCGGTCGTAAGCGCCAGTGATTCGCGCGTCGTAGTTAGATTTCATGTCCGACGCGCCGGGGAGCAGTGGTTAAGCGATGATATCGAAGGTTACGATGATCCTGTCATGTCGATGGAATCCTCTGAGGATGTAATAGCGTCATTAAATGTCCTACCGAAAAGCTGATTCTCAAAATGTTTAAATTATCATTTTCTATCGCTGCGGGATTCTTTCTTGCTGGTTGTGCGATGAACCAGCCTAGTAACAAGGGATATTCAGCATCGGAGTTGACTGGTCCGAGTGTTGGCATGGGAATCGTGTTCGGAAAACGCTGCGAGGGTGGTTTGTTTTCCGTGAGCAATATTAAGACCGGGGAGGAAGTATCTTACACCGGCACATATCCCAATAGAGTTTCGGTTTTCGCAATGCAGTTACCAGCGGGTGAATATACGGTTCGACAAATTTCCACAGGTGCCTATCGACCAATGGTTTCGCGTGACCCGATTCAATTCACAGTTACAGAAGGAAAGGTTGTCTATATTGGCACATTGATAAAGAGTTGGTCTATCTTCAATGGTTCGATTTTTAATAAAGTTCCGGAAGAGTATCGCTGCGATGCAGAAAGGCAACACGTAGTCAACATGAGGCTTTATCACATCCCTCCAAGTTCTTTTTTGTTAGGGCTTAAAAGTGATGCGACTAAGGACTGGGCTCCGGTGTATATCTCGAACTACGTTGAAGGCGTGTTGCCAGAATTGCGAAGACAATTCCCAATGCTAGACCTGTCAAAGTACACAACGAACCTAATGCATTAACAATAAAGTCGGGTGCGGCAGCGCCGAACAGCAAAGCGGCTGTCAAGTTAAAGAATGTCAAGCCGGACCATCTGTGTCTAATAACCAATTGAATTGAGTGGATGAGTATCGGATGCGTTGATTTTTGATTGTGCGCCCAATATGCTGCGCCTAGCGTTCCACGCACGAAAGTACGACCGCCTCACGCTCCAAAAATAATGAAACTCAAAACGCAATTTGCCGCGCTGGTAGTCGCGGTCCCGCTCGTCGTTCACGCACAGCGGGCCCCTACACCTGCCGACCAAGCCGCTGCCGCGCGCGCGAACGCTGAGCAGGATCGACAGGCACAGCAGCAGCGTGACGCGCAGCAGCGCGACGCAGCATTGCGCACGCCTTCTGTTCGATCTGAGATTTCGCACGTTGGCGGCTATCCGGTCCTTCCCACTGAAACGCCATGCTTTCGGATTGATCGTTTCGTGCTTGACGTTCCTGATTCGTTGCCGGCCACGGTGAAAGAGCAGGGCGCATCCGCGCTGCCAATGGACCGCTTTGCTTTCGCGCGCGAATGGCTCGAACACTACACGGGGCAATGCGTCGGCAAGCAAGGGCTCGATGTCCTTGTCAAAGCGTTGTCGCAAGACATTCTGTCGCGCGGCTACATCACGACGCGCGTGCTGCTGCCCGAACAGGACCTGTCGACAGGCACGCTGAAAGTCTCGCTGATTCCCGGCGTGATTCGGCACGTGCGCTTCGCCGATGAAAAACTGCGCGGCACATGGAAAACCGCGTTTCCGACGCGCGACGGCGAACTACTGAACCTGCGCGACCTTGAGCAAGGTCTGGAGCAGATGAAGCGGGTCACCAGTCAAGACGTGTCGATGCAAATCGTTCCGGCCGATGTACCGGGCGAAAGCGATGTGGTGCTCGACGTGAAACGCAGCAAGCCGTGGACCGTCGTCGCATCGATCGACAACTCTGGAACGCGCGCAACCGGTAAGCTGCAAGGCAACCTGTCGATCGGCATCGACAACCCGTTGGGCTTGAACGACATTTTCAACGTGGGTGTGAGTCAAGACCTTGAACTTGGTGACAAGCGCCTTGGTTCGCACGGCTGGAACGGTTTCTATTCGATTCCGTGGGGATATTGGACGGCGACCCTTTCCGCATACACGAACACGTACTATCAGCAGATTGCGGGCGTCAACCAGACGTTCGTCGCGAGTGGTAATTCCAAGACCGTCGATTTCAAGCTGAATCGCGTACTGTCGCGCAGCCAGAATGACGTGTTCGGCGCGCAGTTCAGGCTGTCGCGTCGGTTCGGCCAGAGCTTCATCGAAGATACGGAGATTCCGCAGCAGCGCCGCAACAACACGTTTGTTGAATTCGGGCTGACCGATCGCCACTATTTCGGCGGCGCGCAGTTCGATGGCACGCTTGCGTACAGGCAAGGTATCGGCACGTTTGGCGCGCAGGATGATGTATTGGCAACGGACGGTGGTCCGACCTACCGCTACAAAATGGCCGTGCTGGACGCGAACCTGTCCGTGCCGTTCGCGATCGCGCAACAGCCGTTCCGCTACGTGACGACCTTTCACGGCCAATATACCGGCAACACGTTGTACTACATCGATGACCTGACGATCGGCAGCCGTTACACGGTCCGCGGTTTCGACGGCGAAACGATGCTGGCGGCGGCTCGTGGCTTCTATTGGCGCAACGAACTGCAAATGCCGATCGGACAGACGGGGCAGGCGATTTATGCAGGACTCGATTACGGCCGGGTTTGGGGTCCGCAGCCTGTCGCGCTGGTCGGTACGCAACTGGCCGGGGCAGTGATCGGCGTTAAAGGCAGTGTTGCAACACGCTTCGGCGGTTACGGCTACGACCTGTTCGCCGGTACGCCGGTCTACAAGCCGTCCGGATTCCCGACTGCGCGTGTCACGGTCGGATTTCAGGTTACAGCGCAGTTTTGATCATGTCGTGTCTGACTGCTCCACGAGGTTGAACACTTTGCACAGTGGCATCGGCTGCTGTGTTTTTTCCACAACGACAAAACAAGGTAAATCATGCAAGGACGGCGAGTTTGGTTGGCGGGTGTGATGAGTACTGCGATGCTACTGACCGCATGCGGCGGGGATAGCGCCGGAACCGTCAATTCGGGAAATAGTCCGTCGAGCGGTAACGCGGCCGGGACGCCGGCCACGACGTCGCCGACCTCACCGCCAACGGTGTCCTCAACGCAGCCGCCTTCGGCTCAGGCGGCATGTCGGCCGAATGGCAACTTTACCTATTCGGGTTCCGCTTCTCTGGTCGCGGCGAACAACGGTCAACTGTCGGTAGTCGTCGTGCCGAGCTTGCCGAGCGCGTACTCGAAGAACCGCAACATGACTGCGCCGAACGCGCCTGCGTCCAGTCTGGTGCAGCAGGCAAGCGGCGCGTTCACGACGCTCGCATCGTCGGCGGCTGCAACGGATTGCCTTGGGCTCGATCATGGCGCCGTGACGGAGATTCAGAGTGTCGGCGCCGACGTTGCGATCGGCCGATGGAATCAGGCGATGGACACGGACGGCAATACCTATACCAATACCCAGGGCGTCCACTACGCGGTCGGGACACCGTTGTCGTTGTCGGCGACGAGCGGCACACTTGCATGCACGCAAGTGCTGGCCGACACGGTGACGACCAACGACGGCACTGCGTCGGGCACGCTCGGAACAAGTTCGGCCACGCTCGATCTCGGCGCGCGCACGCTCAATAACCTGAACCTGTCGATCAATATGGCGAATGCGCAATACACGCTGACATTCTCCAAGGCATCGTTGAACGCTGCCTCGGCGACTGTCGGACAGATGTCCGTTCAGCCGGTTGTCGTTGGGCATGATGCGATGCAGCCTTTAGTCGCGGTTGGCTACTCGTCCGCGCTGCCGAATACGCAGGGAATTGGCGGTATCGTGGTGCTGTCGTGCAAGTGATGGGCGTTGTCGACAGGCCATCCGGATTCCCGGTTGCACGTGTCACGGTCCGATTTCAGGTGACGGCGCAGTTCTGAAATTGTCGAAGATAAAATTCAGAGATGTTTAAAAATACGTTGATGGCTGTTGCACTTGGCACATTGTTGGCTGGCTGTGCGTCGCAGAACACGCACAGTGCGGCCTACGATCCTGCAACGGATGCGAGGATTCGCGTTTATTTTGGCGCATCCACGCGCTTCTTCTTCAACACGGCATGCGAACCGAAGAAAGGGGTACTCGGTTTCGGCGGCGGTGGAATGGCAGTGGCTAAACCACGCACGCTGCATCTCGCCAACACGACGATCGGGATGCCCGTTCCAGTGGACGCGTATCGGTACTATGACGAGTATGTGATCAAAGCCAACGAGCCACTGACGATTTCGGTCGAATACGGCGGTGACTCGTTGCCTGATTTCAACGGCTTCGTTTTTAGAAGTCGGTTTCAGCACATTGCGCGTACTTTCGTTCCTCTGGCTGGTAAAGATTACGAAGCGTTCGCAAGCAATGCATCGAATAGTCTCCAACTCAACGTTCGGAGGCTATCTGTCGTAGGTGAGCACGTTCAGACGGAGCCGGTCGGCATCAAGGCCGCGCCAAAGTGCCAAGATGTCAGTCACGACCCTGCCGGGTAAGTTTCGTTTTACTATGGCGAGTTCACGACAGTAACCGATGCAGGAAGATCGCGAGCTAACCGCTTTTTTGTAGCGGCACGTCGATGCGTTGCTGTCGCCGAATTCTGAGCCGCGCCCGCCGTGCTTCCATTGCGGCTCAGCGCAAGTTGCTATCCGTGGATACCCAAACGCCTTGAGCGGTTACCGAATTCCGCGCTTCTTGTGCGGGGCGTGTAATCGTGAATTTACACGGCTGCACGGTACGCCGCTGTATGAGCGTCATGCGCAAAAGGTGGAGGCGCTGATAGCGCTTCTATCGCAACCGATCAGCCGTTCGACCGTTGCGACAACACGGCCGCTTCATTGACAAGGTACGGATGCGACTGGGAAAAATTGTCGCTGCTTGGCGGCTGTGGAGCCTTTCGTTCGTGCGCCGGGGCTGGACAGTACGAAGCGCGGCGCGTGGAGCGAAACCGACGGAAATGCATCAGGCCCGCATCGGCAGCCTCGTCGAAGTGGGCTTTTTCTTTCCGCCCGCGGCCAAGCCCGATACCGTTGCGCGTTCCAGTTTCCTCCCGCCGATCGACTTCGGGTAAATTACCTACCGAACGCCACCCCCCATTCATCACCCCCGACCCGGAGCCGCCCCTCGATGCAGGACCATCCTCTGCCGCTCGACCTGTCCGGCCTTGCGCCAAGCCTGTACGCGCAGGGCACCGAGGAAAGCATCCTCGCGCGGCTGATGGAGCGGATCGCGCCGACGAATCGCTTCTGCGTCGATATCGGCGCGAGCGACGGCCTGCGCAACAGCAACACCGCGCGGCTGCTGCGCGAACAGGACTGGGCTGGCGTGCTGGTGGAAGGCAGCGCGTACCGGTTCGGCAAACTTGCCGCCCAATACGCGGGCGCGGAGCGCGTGCGTTTGCACCACGACCGCGTCCAGCCCGACACGGTCGACCTGTTGCTCGCCGATGCGAACGTGCCCGCCGACTTCGACCTGCTGTCGATCGATATCGACGGCAACGACTACTGGGTGTGGCGCGGCCTGCAAGCGTTTCAGCCGCGCATCGTGGTGATCGAATACAACCCGTACTACACGCCGCCCGAACGCTGGGTCATGTGCTTCAATCCGGACCACGAATGGGACGGGTCGACCTATTACGGCGCGAGCCTCGAATCACTCGTTCATCTCGGCAGGCAGAAGGGCTATGAGCTCGTCTGCTGCGACGACATGGGCAACAACGCATTCTTCGTGCGGCAGGACCTGTACCCGCTGCTCGGCATCGCGAACAACGCTCCTTCGGTACTGTTCCGCCCGGCGATGTACAAGCTGCGCTACGTCGGGCACAACACGTTCCTGAGCGGGCATCCGTATCGGCACGGGCCGGCCGAGCACATCTGAATGGATCAGCCCGCCGTCATCTTCGACGAAATCCGCGACGCCTACGCGCTCGGCCAAAGCGGGCCGCCGCGGCAGGTCGGCGAACGCGTATGGCACCTGCCGACCGACGGCGGCGGCGTGGCGGTCAAGCTCTATGCGCCGGAGCATCATGCGCGCGCGGCCAAGGAAGCCGCCGTCCTCGCGCATTTCGAGACGCATGGCGATGTCCGCTTCCGTGTCCAGACGCTGAACCGCACGACGGCCGGCGAACCGCTGTGGACGGGCACCGGCGCGCGCGCGATGCTGACGCACTGGGTAGCGGGGCAGTTCAGAACCTACGATACGTTTTCGCCTGCCGAATGGGATGCGCTCGGCGCGAGTCTGGCGGCGTTGCATTTGAGCCTCGAACGGCTTCATCTGCCGTCGCTCGACACGATCCGCGCGCGGCTGGCCGCGATCGACGCGGACGCGGTGCGCCGCAGCCTGCTGGACGCGCTGGATCGCGCGCGCTCGAACGACGGCGCCGCGAACCTGCACCGCTATGTCGAACTCGCGCTGCGCATGATCGACCGCTACTATCCGGGCAGCGTCGAAGCGTTTCCCGCCGACGATCCGCAGCACCCGATCCACAACGATTACAACCAGTTCAACTACCTGTTCACGGACGCGGGCACGCCGCCGCTCATCCTAGACTGGGAAGCGTCGATCGGCGCGCCGCGCGAATACGAGCTGGTGCGTTGCCTGAATCATCTGCCGCTGGAGGCGCCGCACCTGGCGGAAGCCTTCGTGCGCGCGTACCGGCGGGTCCGGCCAGTGGATCCCGCGCGCATCGCATGGGCCGTCGATGCCGCGTGTCTGCAGCACGCGCTCAAGCTGTGGGTCGTGCAAGGCTGGCTCGACGATCCCGTGCGCTTCGCCGCGCACCTGAACGGGGCGGTGACGATGGCGTCCGCGATGGTGGACGCGCGCGGCCGTCTCGTCGATTTCTTTTCCCGTTGCATGGAAGCAGGAAGCTGAAGTGAATGCGAATCCGAACCGGGCCACGAACCCGCTGCCGTCCGGCGAACGGCAACATGTCTTCCCGCCGCCGCTGGATCGCGATTACCGCGTCGAAGACGGGCGCGTCCGGACGCGCTCGCTGGAAGCGCATATCGTCGATCACTGCAACTTGACCTGCGCGGAATGCTGCTCGCTGTCGCCGCTCCTGCCCGAGTGGCATGCGAACCCCGATTCGCTCGAGGCCGATCTGCGCATGGCCGCGAAGGTCTTGAGCCCGCGCATGTTCAAGCTGGTCGGCGGCGAACCGCTGCTGCATCCGGCGCTCGTCGAGCTGATCGAACGCGTGCGCGCCACGGGCATCGCGCCCGTGATCTCGGTCACGACGAACGGCCTGAAGCTCGGCGAGATGCCGGACGTGTTCTGGCAGTCGGTGGATGCGCTGACGATCTCGCGCTATCCGAAGCCGTCGCTGTCGCCCGACCTGATTGCGTATGTCGAGCATCAGGCCGCACGCTTCGACGTACGTCTGAACTGGAAGGTGCAGGACGTGTTCACGACGATGAATCGCGCACAGCCCGGCACGGATCGCGACGACGCGCAGCGCCTCTATCGCGATTGCTGGATTCGCGAGCGGTGCCATATGATTCGCGACGGCATGTTCTACACGTGCACGCGTCCCGCGCATTTCCATACGCTGTACAAGGGCGAGAAGGATTTTCAATCCGACGGCCTGCCGTTGCGCGACGATGCAGGCATGCTCGACGCGATGCTCGCCTATCTGCAACGCGAGGTGCCGCTCGAAGCGTGCCTGCATTGCCAGGGCGGCAGCGCGCCGGTGGCGCCGCATCGCATCCTCAAACGTATTGAAGTGGACACCCTGAAGGCTCGTTATCCATGATCGTCGGCACGCGCGACCTGTTCGGTTTCGATCGTCTGCACTACCATCCGCGCAGCGGCGTATCGGCGTCCGGCATCCGGGCCGTCCTGCATGCTTCGGGGCAACCGGCCGGCGCGCCGGACACGGCCGCCATCGCGGGCTACCTGAGCGGCGAGCGTCCCATCAGTCGCACCGTGCTGCGCGACGTGCTGGCGGTGCCGCCCGGCCATGCGCTGATCCGTTCGCCGCAAGGGCTGGCGGTGCAGCCGGCGCCCGAGCGGCCGCAGCGCGGCGATCTGGAAACCGTGCTGCGCGCATCGCTGCAACGCGCGCTCGACAGCGGCAAGCGCGTCGCGCTGGCGCTGAGCGGCGGGCTCGATTCGGCGCTGCTGCTCGCGTTGCTGCGCGAACTCGGCGCGCAGCGGCACGTGACGTCCTACATCCTCGCGACCGACATGCCGGACTATTGCGAACGGGATGCCGCACTCGAACTGGCCGCGCAGATGCAGGCGACCGTGAAGATCGTGCGTGCGAACGAGGCCGATTTCGTGGCCGCGCTGCCGAGAACGACCCATGCGGTCGAGGAGCCGATGTTCAACCTGCATCCGGTCGCGAAGCTGCTGCTGGCCGAGGCGATGGCCGCGGACGGCATCGAGGTGGCCATCACCGGCGACGGTGCGGACCAGGTGCTGCGCCGCGACCGGTCGGCCAACTATCTGCCGCTGTGTCATGCGTTGTTCGATGCGGCGTCGGTCGACCTGCATCCGCCGTTTGTCGACGCCGCCGTCGTCGCGCATCTGACGAGCATCGCGCCCGATCCGGACAAGCAGTGCCTGCGCGATCTCGGTGCGCGCCTGAACCTGCCGGACCGTCTCGTGCACGGCCCCAAGCGCGGGCGGCTCGCACCGGCGATGGACCTCACGAAATTGCTCGATCGCGACCGCACGCGCGCGCTCGCCGATACGCTCGGTCTTACCGCGCCCACATTGCAGGCGGATACCGAACGCGTGCTGTGGGCGACGCTGACGCTGATCCTCGATCATCTCGACCACTTCCACTTCGATGCCGCGCATCGCCCAACCTGAGCCGCTCATGAAACGCATCCTGTTCTGCGTGGTACCCGAAAAAGGGCACGTCAATCCGTGCATCGGCCCGGCCCAGCATCTGCGCGCCGCCGGCTGCGACGTCGCGTTCTACGCGCCGGCCGACATCAGCGCGCAGCTCGACGGCGCAGGCGACTTCACGTTCGTCGGGCCGCGCGAGACGCCCGAACGCCACGACCTGTCGCGCGGCGCGAGCTTCGCCGCGAACATTCGCGATTCCGACTGGCTGCGGCACTGGATCCGCACGCTGCTGATCGACCTTGCACCCGCGCAGGTGGACGGCATCCGCGCGGTGCTGCGCGAATGGCAACCCGACGTGGTCGTGATCGATCCGCTGCTCTATGCGGCGGCGATCGCCGCGGAGCTGGAAGGGCTGCCGTGGGTCTCGATGTCCAATTCGCTGAATCCGGTGCTGCCGGACGATCTCGATTCGGAACTGTTGCGCACGGTGCGCTGGCTCGCGCCGGAGCGCACGCGCCTGTTCGCGCGCTACGGTCTCGACGCGCGCTTTCGCGGTTGCGACATCCTGTCGCCGCATCTGACGCTCGCGTTCACGACCGACGCACTGGTCGGCGCGCCGCCGCCGGGTGTCGAGCTGGTCGGGCCCGCGCTGCCGTCCGGCCCGCGCGGCGACGAGACACCGTTCCCGTGGGAACGCCTCGATGCGGATCGCCCGCTCGTCTACATGTCGCTCGGCAGCCAGCTTTATTACCACCCGGACGTGTTCGCGAAGGTCATCGAAGCGATGCGCGCGACGTCGGCGCAACTGGTGCTGTCGGTGGGCGAACTGGTCGATTCGGATCTGCTGCCGGCCGGCGACGAGCGCGTCGTCGCGGTGCGTTATGTGCCGCAACTGGCGCTGTTGCGGCGCACGCACGCGTTCGTCAGCCACGGCGGCGCGAATTCGGTGATGGAGTCGCTCGCGTGCGGCGTGCCGATGCTGCTGTCGCCGTTCTGCAACGACCAGTTCCATTCGGCGCACTTCGTCGAGCGGGCCGGCGCCGGGTGCGTGCTAGATCTGCAGCAGGCCGGTGTCGCGGACATTGCCGATGCGCTTGAACGCCTGTTGCGTCCCGGCCCGCTGCGCGAGCACGCGGCGCGCATCCGTGCGAGCTACGCGCGCGACGGCTCGGCGCAGGCCGCCCGCCTGATCAGCGCACTCGCTTCAGGAAGCCGCCTGGCGACAGCGTCATGAGCACGCGGTCCTCGATGTCCTCGTCGACTTCGAACCGGTCGTCGCGGGCGAGAAATTCACGTACGGCCGTCGCCGGGTTGTTGCCTTTGCCGTACGGCTTGCCGTCGAACATCGATGCCGGCAGATACTCCATGATGGTGTCCATCACGATCGCGTAGCTGCCGGGCGTCACGAGGGATGCATAGCATTCGAGTTCGCGCAGCACGTGCGCGTGCGTATGCGTGAGATCGAGGATCGCCATCACGCGCGCGCCGTCGCCGATCTGCGCGCGCACCGACGCGAGCGTGTCGGCCGCGCACGATTCGCCTTCGATCAGCACCATGCGATGGGCGAGCCGGTGCGATTGCAGGCGCTGCCTGACCTCGTCGCGCAGGCGCGGTTCGATCGCGACGACGCGGCCGCGATCGCCGTTCAGTTCCAGCATCGACGCGGAGAACACGACGCCGCCGCCCGCCGCGATGCCGGTCTGCACGATGCAGTCGGGGCGCTCGCGCCAGATCAGTTCCTGGAGCGCGAGCATGTCGCCGGGCAGATGGAAGAAGCGCTCGCCGAGCCAGCGCGTCTGGAACAGATGGTCGAATTCGGCAGCGCGCGTCAGCCATTCGATGTTGATGTCCCGCATGCGGGCCGAAGGACGCTCTGACATGGTCAATGCAACGAGTAGGAGTGACGTGAAAACGCTGGAACCCTGGCTTCACCGGCACTGGAACCTCGGGCCGGCGCGCCTGCAGGCGCTGTCGTCGGGCCATACTAACAAAACGTACCTCGTCGAGTGCGATTCGGAGCGCGTGGTGCTGCGCGTGTCGTGGTCCGGCAAGCCGGTCGAGCAGGCGCATCGCGAGGCGTCGATACTCGGCGATCTCGGCCGTTCGCGCACGGCGCCGATGCTGCCCGCGCTGCCGCGACTGCGGCCGACCGTGGACGCGCAGTCCGGAGTGCAGGCTCCCGATGGAAGCTGGCTGCATGTGTTCGAGCATATCGACGGCAGCCCCGGCCTGCCCGACGATGCGCAAGCGGGCGCGATCGATGCGATGCGCGCGCTCGCGCATCTGCATGCGGCGCTGGCATCGATACCCGCGAGCGCATCGGCGCCGCTGGCGTGGCTGTCGGCGCGCCATGCGCGCGTATCGGCACGTGCGATGCCGTCCTTGTCGGCCGACTTGAGCCGCCACTACGAGACGATGATCCGGCGCATCGGCGCGCATCTCGAAGTCGCTGCACGCTGGCTGACGGGGCCGGTGCATTGGCTGCACGGCGACTATCATGCGGGCAACCTGTTGTATGTGGGGCATACGGTGAATGGCGTGCTCGATTTCGACGACGTCGGGCAGGGCGCACAGTGGCTCGAGGCGGCCTTTGCGCTGTTCGCGCTGTCGCGCGATGCGGGCAGGGACGATGGCTTCGTGTTCGATGCGCAGCAATGGGAGGCCGGCCTGCAAGCCTATGCGGCGATGCGGCCCGATGCTGCGCCGGACTGGATGCGCGCGAACCGCGAGGCGTTGATATCCCTGTTCTGCGTGGACCAGACGCTGATTCATCTGGAAGCCGCGCAGCGCGGCCTGTGGATGCCGGGGCCCGGCATCGGATTTCTCGGCGGCTGGCGGCAGTTGCTGGACGGCGCGGCGCCCTGAAGCCGGCCGCCGCGTCAGTTTTGTCGATTCAGGAACAGGCGCACGGCTTCGACCGTGTTGGGCCGCGCTTCGCCATGCCGCGATCCGTCGTGCATGCAGAACAGCACGTCGCGATGCCGCGCCGCGCTGTCGGCGACATGCGCGCGCATTGCGTCGAACAGTGCCTCGGGCGACGGCGCCGGGCGCTGCCAATCGTCGAGGATTGCGGTCCAGCCTGTGTGTTCGCGTTGAAGGCGTGCAAGTACGCCGGCGCGATTGTCCTGCGGTACCAGCCCATAAGGCAGGCGCAGCGGGATCGTATCCGGCGCGGGCATACCAGCCCGGCGATACGCGTCGCGAATCAGCGCGTCGGTCGCATCGATTTCGGCGATCAGCACGTCGTCTGCCAGCGCGCCCGGCTTCGCGTGGGAATGGGTGTGGTTGCCGAGCCGATGGCCTTCACGCGCCATTCTCGCCGCGATGTCGAGCGCGCCTGCGAGGTTCTTGCCGAGCAGGAAGAAGGTCGCGTTGCACGACGCGGCGCGCAGGACGTCGAGCAAGGGCGGTGTCGACGGGCCCGGGCCGTCGTCGAAACTGAGGTGAATGGACATCGCGGATGGACGCGCCGTTTGAGGTGGACAGGACAGAAGAAACGATAGCGCAAGTTCCGCGGGCTGGCGGCGGCCGGCCAATCGATTCGACGCGAGATCGGCCGGATGGCCGGAACGGCCGGCGACGACCCGTGACGCTACGCGTGTGCCCGTGACACGGATCGGCGTTCGCGCGGTCTGCCGGGTATCGCCCGCCGCGCGACTCAATCGGCCAGCCGCTTGTCCGCGAGCGCCTTGCAGCAGTCGTCGTACACCCATTGCACGAGTTTCGCCCGATAGTCGAGATCGTCGGTATCGACGATTTCCTCGACCGCGTCGCGCGCCCACGGCGCGTCGACGAACCCGGCGTGCCGCTTCGCGATGTCCTGCGCGAGCGCCGCGAGCTTGGCGATCGCGAGCCAGTCGGCCTGACGGTGATGGCGGTCGAGCCAGCGGTGCGCGGCCTGGACCTGGAACGTGGCGTCCGGCCACGATTCGTTGAGGTAAAACGCGCCGAGATTGCCGCAGGTGAGCCAGCAAAGCAGCTCCAGGCGGTCTTGCGAGCCGAGGGTATGGGATGCGTCGGACATGGCAGCGCTCACGAAATGCGTCGATTCCGGGCGGCGCCGGCCGCAATGGGCCGGTGCCGATAATAAAAACATAGCACGATGCGGGCCCGGCCGCGTACCCGGGCGGATGCTGGCACGACGGCGGCATGGCGGACACCGGGCCGGCGTTCACGCCGACGGCGCAGCGAGGGTGCGGCAGAGGCCGGAGTCCTTTCGAATGGCTGTCAATCGTCACACCAGTCGACCGCAACGCTCGCTAGAATGTCGGCTTCCCCGCGAAGCATGGGGCTGGAGTACCTGCTCCCGCCGCCATAAGCGCTAAAGCGCCAACTCTGCCCGACAGGAGACGGAACACGATGAAAATCTACGACCAGTTCTATATCGACGGCGCTTGGCGCAAACCTGCCGGAACGGGCACGATCGACGTGATCGACTCGGGCACCGAGGCCGTGATCGGCCGGATTCCGGAGGGCATCGCCTCCGACGCGCAGGACGCGATCCGCGCGGCGCGCGCGGCCTTCGACGCGTGGGCGGCCACGCCGGCCGCGACGCGCGCGGGCTACCTGCGCAAGATCGTCGAGCGTCTGCAGGCGCGCAGCGAGGAACTCGCGCAGTCGATCACGGGCGAAGTCGGGATGCCGATCAAGCTGTCGCGCGCGATCCAGGTCGGCGGCCCGATCTACAACTGGAAGGCGTATGCGAAGCTCGCCGAGTCGTTCGAATTCGAGGCGCGGGTCGGCAACTCGCTCGTGGTGCGCGAGCCGGTCGGCGTGGTCGCGGCGATCACGCCGTGGAACTACCCGCTCAACCAGGTCACGCTGAAGGTCGCGCCGGCGCTCGCGGCCGGCTGCACGGTCGTCCTGAAGCCGTCCGAAGTCGCGCCGCTCAACGCATTCATGCTCGCCGAAGCGATTCACGAAGCCGGCCTGCCGGCCGGCGTGTTCAACCTCGTGTGCGGCTACGGTCCGGTCGTCGGCGAAGTGCTGGCTACCGACCCGGACGTCGACATGGTGTCGTTCACGGGCTCGACGCGCGCCGGCAAGCGCGTGGCCGAGCTGGCGGCCGCGGGCGTCAAGCGCGTCGCGCTCGAACTGGGCGGCAAGTCGGCGTCGGTGATCCTCGACGATGCCGATTTCGCGACGGCGGTGAAGGGCACGGTCAACGCGTGCTACCTGAACGCGGGGCAGACCTGCTCGGCGCACACGCGGATGCTGGTGCCGGAAGCGCGCTACGAAGAGGCGCGCGAGATTGCGAAGGCCGCGGCCGAAACATACGTCGCGGGCGATCCGCGGCAGGATGCGACGCGCCTCGGCGCGCTCGCGTCGGCCGTGCAGCAGCAGCGTGTGCAGGCGTACATCCAGCGCGGGATCGATGAAGGCGCGGAACTCGTGACGGGCGGCACGGGCCTGCCGGAGGGGCTCGCGAAGGGTTTCTTCGTGAAGCCGACCGTGTTCGGCCGCGTCGATCCGAAATCGACGATCGCGCAGGAAGAGATCTTCGGGCCGGTGCTGTCGATCATCACGTATCGCGACGAAGACGAAGCCGTGCGGATCGCGAACGATTCGCCGTACGGGCTCGGCGGCGCGGTATGGGCCGGCAGCGACGAACGCGCGATGGGCATCGCGCGGCGCATCCGCACGGGGCAGGTCGACATCAACGGCGGCACGTGGAACGGCGCCGCGCCGTTCGGCGGCTACAAGCAGTCGGGGCACGGCCGCGAGAACGGCGTGTACGGGCTCGAAGAGTATCTCGAGTACAAGTCGATGCAGTTGAAGCCAGCGAAGCCGGCCTGAGCGTTTCGCACCGCATGAACCGGAAACGGCACGCTCGCGTGCCGTTTTTTATTGACGGCCGTCAAGGTGCGCTGCAGTGAATCGTCGATCATCGCGGTTCCGATGTTCCGACGAGGTATCCGATGACCGTACGCACTTCCTTTCCGCCGCTGACGATACGCGGCCGCACCTTGCTGCCCGTCGTGCAGGGTGGCATGGGCGTCGGCATCTCCGCGCACCGGCTGGCGGGCAGCGTCGCCCGCGAAGGCGCGGTCGGCACGATCGCGAGCATCGACCTGCGCCACCATCATGCGGACCTGCTCGCGCGTTGTCGTGCGCAGCCCGATCGCGCGACGCTCGAGGCCGCGAACCTCGACGCATTGGCGCGCGAGATCCGTCTCGCGAAGACCTACGGCGAAGGGCGCGGGATGATCGCGGTCAACGTGATGAAGGCGGTGAGCGCGCATGCGGACTACGTGCGAGTCGCGTGCGACGAAGGCGCCGATGCGATCGTGATGGGCGCGGGCCTGCCGCTCGATCTGCCCGATCTCACACAAGGACACGACGTCGCGCTGATCCCGATCCTGTCGGACAGCCGTGGAATCGCGCTCGTGCTGAAGAAGTGGATGAAGAAGGGGCGCCTGCCCGATGCGATCGTGATCGAGCATCCGGCGCACGCGGGCGGCCACCTCGGCGTCACGCAGATCGACGACATGCATGACGCGCGCTTCGATTTCGCGCGTGTGCTCGACGAGACCGCGCAGGTGATGGCATCGCTTGGTCTCGCGCGCGACACGATCCCGCTGATCGTTGCGGGCGGGATCAACAGTCACGAGATGGTGCGTGCGGCGCTCGCGGCCGGTGCGAACGGCGTGCAGGTCGGGACGCCGTTCGCGGTGACGGAAGAGGGCGACGCGCATCCGGATTTCAAGCGCGTGCTCGCCGATGCGGCGCCCGACGACATCGTCGAATTCGTCAGCGTGACGGGGCTGCCCGCGCGCGCGGTGAAGACGCCGTGGCTCGATCGTTACCTGCGCAACGAGACGCGCATCCGCAACAAGCTCGGCGCATTCAAGCAGCGCTGTCCGACCGCGCTCGAATGCCTGAGCGTATGCGGCTTGCGCGACGGCATCGAGAAGTTCGGCCATTTCTGCATCGACACGCGGCTGGCGGCCGCGCTGCGCGGCGACGTCGCGAACGGGCTGTTCTTCCGCGGCCGCGAAGCGCTGCCGTTCGGCCGCGCGATCCGCAGTGTGCGCGATTTGCTCGACCTGCTGCTGACGGGCCGTGCGACCGAGCCTGCGGCAAACCGTCCCACGTTTACGCTGGCTTGACGAATATCAAGATAACGAAAAGACCCTACGAGGAGAATGGAAACCATTCTTTGGGGGTCCGTACCATGCATAAAACGATTCGAACTTTTGTCACCGCTGCCGCCGTCGCGGCAAGCTTCGTCGCGATGCCGTCGGTGTCGCATGCGGCGTCGCCGGGCGACGGCATCAACCAGGGTGACGTACTGGTCCGGCTGCGCGCGATCAGCATCCAGCCGAACGAGCGCGCGAGCGACACGCTCGGCGCGCTCAACGTCGGCGTGAACAACGCGATCGTGCCCGAGCTCGACTTCACGTACATGATCCGCGACTACCTCGGCGTCGAGCTGATCCTCGGCACGTCGCGGCACCAGGTGACGTCGAGCCTCGGCAACCTTGGCGGCGTGGGCGTGCTGCCGCCGACGCTGCTGCTGCAGTACCACTTCAACCATGCCGGCAAGGTGCGTCCGTACGTCGGCGCCGGATTGAACTACACGTACTTCTACAACAACGGGCTCAACGTCGGCGGGGAGGGCGTGTCGATCAACAAGAGCAGCTTCGGGCCCGCGCTGCAGTTCGGCGTCGACGTGCAGTTGACGAAGAAGGTGTTCATGAACGTCGACGTGAAGAAGATCTGGATGAGCACCGATGCGACGCTCGGCGACAAGGGCATCGGCACGCTGCATATCGATCCGTTGATCGTCGGCGTGGGCGTCGGGATGAAGTTCTAGACGCGGCGGGAAAAGAACAGAGTTGGGGTTGGCGGCATGTCAGTCGGCATGCCGCTTTTTTTATGCGCGGCGGATTTACAGCTTGTCGTACTGGAAGCGCATCGCGGTGCCTTCGCGCGTGATGCGCTCCCACACCGCGCGCTTCTCGTCGTCGCTCAGGAAGACCCAGTTCGACACTTCGGCGGCCGTGCGGCCGCAGCCCTTGCAGACTTCGTCGAAGAGGGTCGAGCACACGCCGATGCAGGGGCTGTCGGGCAGGTCGTGGAGATTGGAGGCCATCGGGAGGGTTCGCGCGGTTGAGTCGTCAGCCGCCATTTTAATGCATCGTGGCCGATCGGCCCGGCGGGTGCGGCCGGCATGCGGTACCGGCGCATCGTCACGACAGTGCGGCCGGTCGGTCCGGCGCGGAAGCACGGCAACGGCTGGCCGACAAGGCCGCCCGCCAGGCGCCGGGGCCGCAGCGCGCCGAGATTTTCACCGGTGAAACGGCGGCGCGCACAAGCCGTTGGGCGCGCGACCCGAGCAGCCGGCGAATGCGGTTGCGCCGCTGCCTGTTTTTCCCGGTGGACAGCCGTCGATTACCCGATAGAATTCCCCTCGGAATGCCCAACCGCACGAGCGGCCTGACTGGCCGGCGGCGGTAATCTGTTCCGTTTGCGCGACACCGGCATGATTTTTTTGTGACGGAGCGCGAATGGTGGTAGTTTTCGGGGTTTTCGAGGGGCGGAGCACCAGAATGCGCCGCCGTGACGAGGCAGACGGCAGCCGGACAAACGGTCCGGCCGGAGGGAGAACGGGATGAAAGCAAAGGTAGTGGGCCGGTTCGCAGCGCTCGCGCTGTGCGTGGGTGCATCGGCGGCAGCGGCGAAGGATACGCAGCTCAATGTCTATAACTGGTCGGACTACATTGCGAAGGACACGATCCCGAACTTCGAGAAGCAGGCGGGCGTCAAGGTCCGCTACGACAACTACGACAGCGACGACACGCTGCAGGCGAAGCTGCTGACGGGCAGTTCGGGCTACGACATCGTCGTGCCGACCAGCAACTACGCGGGCAAGCAGATCGCCGCCGGCATCTTCGCGCCGCTCGACAAGTCGAAGCTGCCGAACCTCAAGTACCTCGATCCGCAACTGATGGCGCTCGTCGCAGGCGCGGACCCGGGCAACAAGTACTCGGTGCCCTGGGCGTACGGCACGACGGGTCTCGCGTACAACATGACCAAGGCGCAGCAGGCGCTCGGCAAGGTCCCGCTCGACAACTGGGACATCCTGTTCAAGCCGGAAAACATCTCGAAGCTGAAGACCTGCGGCGTGTCGGTGCTCGATGCGCCCGACCAGATGTTCGCGGCGACGCTGCACTACATCGGCAAGGATCCGATGAGCACGAATCCGGCCGACTACAAGGCCGCGATGGAAGTGCTGAAGAAGATCCGCCCGTACATCACGCAATTCAACTCGTCGGGCTACATCAACGATCTGGTCGGCGGCGACATCTGCTTCGCGTTCGGCTGGTCGGGCGACGTCGTGATCGCGAAGCATCGCGCGATCGAGGCGAAGAAGCCGTACAAGATCGAGTACTACATTCCGAAGGGCGGCGCGCCGGTGTGGTTCGACGTGATGGCGATCCCGAAGGACGCGAAGAACAAGGATGCCGCGCTGCAGTGGATCAACTACATCGAGGATCCGAAGGTGCACGCGGCGATCACGAACGCGGTGTACTACCCGAGCGCCAACGCCGAGGCACGCAAGTACGTGCGGCCCGACGTCGCGAACGATCCGGCCGTCTACCCGCCGGCCGACGTCGTGAAGACGCTGTTCCTGCTCAAGCCGCTGCCGCCTGAAATCCAGCGCCTGCAGACGCGTCTGTGGACCGAGCTGAAGTCGGGCCGCTGACGCGAGCCGGCGTTCCCCCAGCAGTCATGAAGCCCCTGGTGCCCCCGGGGGCTTTGTTCGTTAAACGCAGGAGAGAAGCAGCACATCATGAATAGCCAGTCGGGTGCGCCGGTCGCGGGCGCACCGTCCTCCGTTTCCTCCTCCGGCGCCGATGCGCGCGCCGAGAACTTTGTCCAGATCGTCGACGTCGTGAAGAAATTCGGCGACACCGAAGCCGTGCGCAGCGTCAACCTGACCGTGCGCCGGGGCGAGCTGTTCGCGCTGCTCGGCAGCTCGGGCTGCGGCAAGTCGACGTTGCTGCGCATGCTCGCGGGCCTCGAGACGGTCACGTCGGGCAAGATCCTGATCGACGGCGAGGACCTCGCGCAGATGCCGCCGTACAAGCGGCCCGTGAACATGATGTTCCAGTCGTATGCGCTGTTCCCGCACATGTCGGTCGAGTCGAACGTCGCGTTCGGCCTGAAGCAGGAAGGCGTGCCGAAGGCCGAGCTGAAGGAGCGCGTGCATGCGGCGCTCGAACTCGTGCAGATGAGCAAGTACGCGAAGCGCAAGCCGCATCAGCTCTCCGGCGGCCAGCAGCAGCGCGTCGCGCTTGCGCGTTCGCTGGTCAAGCGCCCGAAGCTGCTGCTGCTCGACGAGCCGATGTCCGCGCTCGACAAGCAGATTCGCCAGCGCACGCAGATCGAGCTCGTCAACATCCTGAACAAGGTCGGCGTCACCTGCATCATGGTCACGCACGACCAGGAAGAAGCGATGACGATGGCGAACCGCCTCGCGGTGATGAGCGAAGGGCAGATCGTGCAGATCGGTTCGCCGAACGAGGTCTACGAATATCCGAACAGCCGCTTCTCGGCCGAGTTCATCGGCTCGACGAACCTGTTCGACGGCATGACCGTCGAGGACGAACCCGACCACGTGTACATCGAATCGCCGGAGCTGCCGAGCCGGCTGTACGTGAGCCACGGGATCTCGGGCCCGCTCGGGATGCCGGTCACGGTGTCGGTGCGCCCCGAGCGGATCGCGCTCACGCGCAAGCCGCCCGAAGGCGCGTTCAACTGGGCGCGCGGCAGGATCGGCAATGTCGCGTACATGGGCGGTTATTCGCTGTATCACGTTAAGCTCGACGCGGGCAAGACGGTGATCGCGAACGTATCGAGCCTCGCGATTTCGGAGCTCGACACGCCGTCGCTCGGCGACGAGATCTACGTGCGCTGGAGCGCGACCGCAGGCGTGGTGCTGACGTCATGAGCGCGTTCAAGTCCCTGCTCGAGTGGCCGGTGCGGCGCTTCAACCTGACGGGCGCCACGGCGGTCGTCGCCGGGCCGTTCACGTGGCTCGTGCTGTTCTTCCTCGTGCCGTTCGTGCTGGTCGTCAAGATCAGCTTCGCGGAGCTGCAGCTCGGCATCCCGCCGTACACGGAGCTCGCGTCGTATGCGGACGGCGTCGTGCACGTCGCGCTGAACCTGTCGCACTACGCGTTCCTGTTCACGGACAGCCTGTATTTCGCGACCTACGTGAACTCGGTGTGGGTGGCCGCGGTCACGACGCTGCTGTGTCTGCTGATCGGCTATCCGATGGCGTACTACATCGCGCGCTCGAACCCGGCGACCCGCAACCTGCTGATGATGGGCGTGATGCTGCCGTTCTGGACGTCGTTCCTGATCCGCGTGTATGCATGGATCGGCATCCTGAAGAACAACGGGTTGCTGAACAACTTCCTGATGTGGATCGGCCTGACCCATACGCCGATCGAGCTGTACCGCACGAACTACGCGGTGTACATCGGGATGGTGTATTCGTACCTGCCGTTCCTCGTGATGCCGCTCTACGCGCACCTCGTGAAGATGGACCTGCGCCTGCTCGAAGCCGCATACGACCTCGGCGCGAAACCGTGGAAGGCGTTCGTGCAGATCACGCTGCCGCTGTCGAAGAACGGGATCATCGCGGGTTGCCTGCTGGTGTTCATCCCGGCGGTCGGCGAGTACGTGATTCCGGAACTGCTCGGCGGCGCGAACACGCTGATGATCGGCCGCGTGATGTGGAATGAGTTCTTCAACAACGCGGACTGGCCGATGGCGTCGGCCGTGACCTGCGCGATGGTGCTGCTGCTGCTCGTGCCGATGGCGATGTTCCAGCACTTCCAGGCGAAGGAGCAGGAGGCCCGTCGATGAAGCCGAATCGTTACCTGCAGTTCGCGGTGCTGTTTGCCGGCTTCGCGTTCCTGTACATCCCGATCCTCAGCCTGATCGTCTATTCGTTCAACGAGTCGAAGCTCGTCACCGTGTGGTCGGGTTTTTCGTTCCGCTGGTACTCGGCGCTCGTCGAGGACGACGAACTGCTGACGGCCGCGTGGCTGTCGTTGAAGATCGGCATGCTGACCGCGTTCGCGTCGGTGTTCATCGGCACGTGGGCTGGCTTCGTGCTCGCGCGGATGGGGCGCTTTCGCGGCTTCGCGCTGTTCAGCGGGATGATCAACGCGCCGCTCGTGATTCCCGAGGTGATCCAGGGGATCTCGCTGCTGCTGCTGTTCATCGAGCTCGCGAAGTGGATCGGCTGGCCGGCCGAACGCGGCATCTTCACGATCTGGCTCGGCCACGTGATGCTGTGCATCTCGTATGTCGCGATCATCGTGCAGTCGCGCGTGCGCGAGCTGAATCCGTCGCTGGAAGAAGCCGCGCTCGATCTCGGTGCGACGCCGCTGAAGGTGTTCTTCACGATCACGCTGCCGCTGATCTCGCAGGCGCTGATCGCGGGCTGGCTGCTGTCGTTCACGCTGTCGATCGACGACCTCGTGCTGTCGGCGTTCCTGTCGGGCCCCGGTTCGACGACGCTGCCGCTCGTCGTGTTCTCGCGCGTGCGCCTCGGGCTGAACCCGGAGATGAACGCGCTCGCGACGCTGTTCATCGTCGCGGTGACGGCCGGCGTCGTGATCGCGAACTTCGTGATGCTGCGGCAAGAGCGCAAGCGGATGGCGGGATTCGCGACCTGATGCGCAGGTTGCGGCCGCAACGAAAAACGCCCGGTGCCGACGACGAGTCGGGCCGGGCGTTTTGTTTGGCGGCGCTGACCTGCAGCCGCCGGAGGTTCACGCGCCGAACGTCGCCTTCGCCAGCATTCCGAGCGCGACGCACACGAGCACGGCCGCGAAGCCGGCCTGCACGTGTCGCGCGGCGAGGTGCCGCGACGCACCGCGTCCGGCGGCCATGCCGAGCGCGGTCGCGATGGTGAACCACAGCGTCACGTCGAGCGGCGCGCGCGTGCCCGACACGAGCGTCGCGAACACGCCGCCGGTGCCGACCAGCGCGATCACCATCAGCGACGTCGCGACGATGCCGTGCATCGACACGTTCGTGAACTTGCGCAGCATCGGCACGATCACGAAGCCGCCGCCGACGCCGAGCAGCCCCGTCATCAGGCCGGTTACCGCGCCGGTCGACGCGAGCGCGAAGCCGACCGGCCAGGACCACACGAGACGGCCCGTATCGGGATTCACGCGACCGACGCACAGCGGCGACGCGTCCGTGTCGACGCTCGCGTGTCGCAGCGCCTGCCGCAGCAGGCGGCCGGCGACGATCAGCATCGTCAGCGCGAACAGCGCGAGCAGCAGGCGCTGCGGCAGCACGTGCGCGAGCCGCACGCCGAGCGTGGTCAGCGGCACGCCGGCCACGGCCATCAGCAGCGCGGCGCGATAGCGCACGAGCCCGCGGCGGAAGCCTTCGAGCGCGCCGAGCGCGGCACTGCCGGCCACCGCGACAAGCGCGACGGGCGTGGCCTGCTGCATCGGCCAGCTCATGCCGACGACGAGTGCGGGCACCGCGAGAATGCCGCCGCCGGCGCCGGTCAGGCCGAGCACGGCGCCGACGAAGCCGCCCAGTACGAGGGAAATCAGCATGACGTCATCGGGCTCCGCTCAACGTGCGATCGCGGGCTTCGCGAGCCATTCGCGGCCCTTGAGCATCGCCTTCCAGTAGAGCGGCGGCAGCACGCGTTCCTTGAGCAGCCACGCGAGCCGCGACGGGCGGCGGCCGTCGATCAGCCATGCGGGGAAGGTCGGCGCGACCTTGCCGCCGTACAGGAATTCGGCGAGCACGATCTTGCCGCGCTCGACGGTGAGCGGGCACGAGCCATAGCCGTCGTACGCGGCGTCGCCGTGCGCGCGGCCGAGCGATGCGAGCAGGTTGTGCGCGACGACGGGCGCCTGCTTGCGGGCGGCCGCGGCCGTCTTCGCATTGGTCGTGTTGGTGGCGTCGCCGAGCGCGTAGATGTCCGGAAAGTGCTTGTGCCGCAGCGTCGCCGGATCGACGTCGATCCAGCCGGCCGCGTCGGCGAGCGGGCTCGAACGCACGAAGTCGGGCGCCTTCTGCGGCGGCACGACGTGGATCATGTCGAACGAACGCACGACGGTTTCCTTGCCGCCGTCCGGCAGCGCACGCACGAACGTCGCGCGGCGCGCGGGCCCGTCGATCGCGACGAGGTTGTGGCCGAACGACAGCGCGATGTCGTAGCTTTTCACGTACTCCATCAGCGCGGGCACGTAGTCGGCGACGCCGAACAGCGCGCCGCCCGCATTCAGGAACTCGACGTTCGCGGCCTCGAGGCGCCCCGCGCGCCGCCAGTGGTCGCACGACAGGTACATCGCCTTCTGCGGCGCGCCCGCGCACTTGATCGGCATCGGCGGCTGCGTGAAGAGTGCGTTGCCGCCGCGGAACGTACGAACGAGCTCCCACGTGTACGGCGCGAGATCGTAGCGGTAGTTCGACGTGACGCCGTTGCGGCCGAGCGTGTCGGCGAGGCCTTCGATCGCGTGCCAGTCGAGCTTGAGCCCCGGACACACGACGAGCTTGCGGTAGCCGATGCGCCGGCAGCCGTCGAGCACGACCGTGTGCGCGTCGGGCTCGAAGCCGGCGACGGCAGCCTGGATCCGGTGCACGCCGCGCGGCAGCAAGTCGGTCATCCGGCGCGCGGTGGTCTCGGGCCGGAACACACCCGCGCCGACCATCGTCCAGCCCGGCTGGTAGTAATGGACGTCGGCCGGATCGATCACCGCGATGTCGAGCGACGCGTCGCGCGCGAGCAGGCTCGATGCGACCGCGATACCGGCCGCGCCCGCGCCGACGATCACGATGTCGTGCCGCGCATCGACGGCCGGCGCCGCCTGCCTGCCGCCTTGCGCGACGCGCGACGCGAGCGCGCGCAGGTCGTAACCGGCCGCGTCGGCCGTCGCGACGATGTCGTTCAGCGGGCGCAGGCCCGCTTGCGACAGCGCCCACAGCGTGGCCGAGCGCGTGCCGCTGCGGCAGTATGCGAGCACCGGGCCGTCGAGCGACGCGACGAGCGCGCCGAACTGCGCGGCCTGGTCGTCGGTCACCTTGCCCGTATCGACCGGCAGGTAATGCACGTCGATGCCGAGCGGCGCGGCGGCCGCGCGGATCTCGGTGACGGTCGGCTGGTCGGGGCCTTCGCCGTCGGGCCGGTTGCAGACGATCGCGCGGATGCCCGCCGCGTGCAGCGCGGGCAGGTCGGCCGCCGCGATCTGCGGCGAGACCGACAGCGCGTCGGTCAGCTTGCGGATGGTGGTCATGTCGGGGTTCTCGGTTGGGGGGGGCGGCGCTCAGATCGCGTCGAGCGGGATCTTCAGGTAGCGCACGCCATTGTTTTCGGGCTCCGGCAGATGGCCGGCGCGCATGTTGACCTGCACGGACGGCAGCATCAGCACCGGCATGTCGAGCGTCGCATCGCGCGCGGTGCGCATCGCGACGAAATCGTCCTCGGTCACGCCGTCTTTCACGTGCACGTTCGCGCGGCGCTGCTCGGCGACGGTCGTCACGAACTGCACGTCGCGGCCGCCCGGCTGGTAGTCGTGGCACAGGTACAGGCGCGTGTCGGGCGGCAGCGCGAGCACGCGGGAGATCGAGCGGTACAGCGTGCGCGCGTCGCCGCCGGGGAAGTCGCAGCGGGCCGTGCCGTAGTCGGGCATGAACAGCGTGTCGCCGACGAACGCCGCGCGCTGCGTCGCGTCGTCGACGCAGTAGGTCATGCACGCGGGCGTGTGGCCCGGCGTGTGCAGCGCGCGGATCGTCAGCGTGCCGAGCGCGAGCGTGTCGCCGTCGTCGACGAGCCGGTCGAACTGGCGGCCGTCCTCGGCGAAGCCGGGGCCCGCGTTGAACAGCGTGCCGAAGACGTGCTGCACGCGGCGCACGTGCGAACCGATCGCGATCCGGCCGCCAACCCGTGCCTTCAGGTACGGCGCGGCCGACAGGTGGTCGGCATGCACGTGCGTCTCCAGCAGCCAGTGTACGGTCGCGCCGAGTTCGGCGACGCGCGCGATCAGCCGGTCGGCGCTCGCGGTGCGCGTGCGGCCGGATTTCGGGTCGTAGTCGAGCACGCTGTCGATCAGCGCGCACGCGCGGCTCGCCGTATCGAGCAGGAGATAGCTGACGGTGTGGGTCGCCGGGTCGAAAAAGCCTTCGACCGACAGCGTGGTGGCGTTGCTCACGGGGTGTCCTCGATCGGGTTCTGCATTTGCAATCGGGATCTCTAACTCAAGAACCGTGCCAACCGGTACCGCGGCGTCGGCCGATGGGCCAGAGACTTGATTCGGCTCGGGTTTTCGGCGCGGCCATCGCGCTGCGCGGGCGTGGGCGCCAGCCGGTCGAACATGTTGACTGCCATATCTGGCAGTGTCGTGGCAGAATTGGCAGTCAGCCTGGCAGTCCGTCCGGCAGAACCGTCACCGAGCGTCCGCATGAATCCGCACGACACCATCCCGATCGTTCCCGCGCCGCGCCGCGATGTCACGCCCGACGTCCGCGCGCTCGTCGCCTATCTGGAGCAGGACCCGCAGCCGATGATCGTCGTCGATCCCGACTACCGCATCCTCGCGGCGAACGATGCGTACCGGCGCCAGTTCGGCGTGGCGGGCGTCGAGCACGTGGGTCGCCACTGCTTCCAGGTCTCGCATCACTACGACGTGCCGTGCGATCAGGCCGGCGAGCATTGCCCGATGAAGCAGGCGCTCGAATCTCGCGGGCTGAACCGCGTGCTGCACATCCACCACACGCCGCGCGGCCCCGAGCACGTCGACGTCGAACTGCGGCCCATCTTCGATGCGGACGGCAACGTGATCGCGTATGTCGAGCGGCTGACGACGGTACGCAGCGCGTCCGCGCAGCCGAGCGCGGAAGGGCTCGTCGGCGGCGCCGACGCGTTCAACGCGGCGCTCGGCGCACTGCAGCGCGTCGCGCCGTCGCTGTTGCCGGTGCTGTTGCTCGGCGAGTCGGGCACCGGCAAGGAACTGTTCGCCCGCGCGCTGCACGAGGCGAGCGATCGCGCGATGGGGCCGTTCGTCGTCGTCGATTGCTCGGGGATCGCCGAGACGCTGTTCGAGAGCGAACTGTTCGGCTATGAGAAGGGCGCGTTCACGGGCGCGAACCAGCGCAAGCCGGGCCTCGTCGAGACCGCGCAGGGCGGCACGCTGTTTCTCGACGAGATCGGCGACGTGCCGCTGCCGATGCAGGTGAAGCTGCTGCGGCTGATCGAGTCGGGCACGTTCCGGCGCGTCGGCGGCGTCGAGGCGCTGCGCGCGGATTTCCGGCTCGTCGCGGCCACGCACAAGCCGCTGCGCGAGATGATCGACGACGGCCGGTTCCGGCAGGACCTCTACTACCGGATCAGCGCGTTTCCGATTCCGCTGCCGGCGCTGCGCGAACGGCAGGGCGACGTCGCGTTGCTCGCCGAATCGATCCTGCGGCGGATCGCAAACGCGCGCGCGAGCGCGGGCGATGCGGGCGCGCGGCCGTTCGCGGCCCGGCCCTTCGTGCTGACCGAGCGCGCGCGTGCGTGCCTCGACGCGTATGCGTGGCCGGGCAACATCCGCGAACTGCGCAACGTGCTCGAACGCGCATGCCTGTTCGCGGACGACGGGACGATCCGGGTCGAGCATCTGCCGGCCGAGCTCGTGGCGGCATCGGCGGCGCAGCAGGATGGCGCGGGCGCGGCGGGCGCGCTGACGGATGCCGAACTGGTGCGGGTCGCCGGCGAATTCACCGGCACGCGCAAGGCGCTGGCCGAGCGCACGGGGATGAGCGAGCGCACGTTGTACCGGCGGTTGAAGGCGCTTGGGCTGGGCACGCGCGGCGGGTGAGCGGGTGTTCCGGCGTATCGATGACGAACATGCTCGGCGAGCATAAATTCATGTAATACGAAAAATAATTATCGTTTTGCGATAATTATCGACGTACAATCGATGCGTGTTCACCACCGTCGAAGAGGATGTCGCATGCATTCCGATCGTATTGCCCGCATCAGCCAGCGCATGGCTGCCGTTACGCTGTGGTTCATCGTCGCCATGCTGGTGCTCAACGCTGCTTGCTGGGCGTTTCCGTCGCTGAGCGCGGGCGACTCCGGGCCCGGTTTCGTATTCGGCCTCACGGACTCGGTAATGTCGAACCTGCACGTGGATGTCGCTGCTTTCCCGTGGTGGCAGAAGGCGGTCGGCATCCTGCTGTCGAGCGTGCCGCTCGTCGCGCTCGCGAACGGCCTGCGCCATCTGCGAGCGCTGTTCCGGACTTATGCGCGCCGTGACTATTTCTCCGCGCAGGCGGCAGGCCATCTCGGCAAGACGGGCCGTGCGATCGGCCTGTGGGTGCTGCTGAGCCTGTTGTGCGAACCGCTCCTGAGCGTGTGGGCGACGATGCGCGAGCCGGTCGGCCATCGCGTGGTCAGCATCGGCTTCAGCATGCCTTACGTCGTCGCGCTGTTTACGGCAGCCTGTATTGCGGTGATCGCGCACATTCTCCGGCAGGCGAGCGAACTCGACGCCGAACATCGGCAGTTCGTCTGAGGCGCGCCATGACGATCGTGGTCAAGCTCGACGTGATGCTCGCGACCCGCAAGGTCCGCTCGAAGGATCTCGCGGCGGCGGTCGGCATCACCGAGCAGAATCTGTCGTTGCTCAAGCAGGGGAAGGTCAAGGGCATCCGTTTCGCTACGCTTGAAGCCATCTGCCGCTATCTCGATTGCCAACCCGGCGACCTGCTCGCGTTCAGCGATGACGGCGGCGGCGAGCCGGATTGATGTGCCGCCACGGCGGACTGCCGACGCGGCGCGGCGTCGCCGGTCGGGGATCGTTGCAGTCGCCGCAGTGGTCGCTTTATCGGCCCACGTGCTCGGGTGGTTCGCGCTTCAGTGGATGCCGACGGCGGCCGGCTCGGCTGCAAAAAAGATCGACGAATCGGACAGGATCGCGCTGAGCGTCCGGTTGATTCCGGTTACGCCGGAGCATGCGCGCGCTACGAAGGCAGACGGGCGCACCGCGCCTGACGCACGCGTACCCGGTACGCGTGAATCGGCGCGCCGCTCCGGCGCTGCGGCGACGCCGCGCATCGTGACACGTTCGCTTTCCGAAATGCCGCGCGCGTCGGACACGCAAAGGGCGGCGCGCGCAACCCGCACGCCGGATCAGCGCGAAAGCCGGTCGGAGCGTGCGTCAATGCCCGAGCTCGACTGGGGGAGCGATCTGGCGACGATCGGCGCGCGGCGCGCGACGCCGCACAGTCCAGCGGCCGCGGCGGTCGGAGCGTTGGGCGCATCGTCCGGACCCCCGGCGTCACGCCGCAATTCGGTCGACGAAAAGCTGGCAGGCGGAATGTCGGGGGCGCGTCGCGCCGATTGCCGAAGCGCATATTCGGGCGCAGGCTTGCTTGCGCTGCCGATGCTCGCGCTGGATGCGGTTCGCGATACGGGCTGCAAGTGGTGAAGCGTGCGGCTCGAACCGTGGTGCGTGTGCGCGGGTTGCGCGGCGGTCTCGTTGCGCGATCGACCGTCGGCCGGACTGGCTGCCGGTTACCGTGACGGCCCGCCCGGGCGGCGCGCGAAACCGCCACGCACCCGCCCGGGCATCACGCGATCAGCGCGCCGGCACCAACTGCGCCATCGCCTCGCGGATGAAGCCGAGCAGCGTGTCGTCGACCCACGAGTCCTTCGTCAGCGCCGGCTCGTTCATCATCGCGTGACGGAATTTCGCGTGCGTGGCCGGATCGTGGCCCGCATAGCTGCAGAACAGGTCGAGCCAGCGCTGCGCGAGCGCGCGGCCTTCCGGCGAATCGGGCGTCGCGCCCGCGTCGATCGCGTCGCGCACGTCGGCCATCAGTTGCGGCCATTCCATCGCGCGTTCGCCGTAGTGCACGCGCATGAAGCGGATCTCGTCCGGCGCGAGATACTTCTCGAAGATCCGCATCTTCGTTTCGGCTGTCGCGCGCAGCACATAGTCGCGCAGCGCGGTCGAAATGCCGATCTTCGACTGCATCGCCGGTTCGCGCTCGTGCATCAGGTTCAACTTCGCCAGCAGCCGAGGGTCGTTGTTCGTGTCGCGCACGAGCAGCGCCATCCAGCGGCCGGCGAGCGCACGGGCGCGCTCGTCCTCGGGCGGCACGCCCGCGTCGTGCAGCGCGCGGACCTCGCCGACGAGCGCGATCCATTCCGCGTCGCCCGCCTGGCTCTTTCGGTACATCGGCATGCGCGCGAGTTCTTCCTCGGAAAAATATTTGTCGTACACGGTCATCAACTCCAGTGTGGTGAGCCAATCGGTCAGCTCCGGCTCCGTTCCGGCGGCGAGCTGCGCGTGCAGGCTCACGAGCCGCTCGCGCAGCTGCGCGGTTTGCGCGAGCTGACGGTCGAGCAGCGCGATCTGCTTCGCGACGAGATCGACGAGCGGGGTGCCGGGCTGGTTCAGGTAGTCGCCGATTTCGGTGAGCGACAGTCCGAAGCGACGCAGCGCCTGGATCTGGTGGAGCCGGGCGATGTCGTGGCGGTCGTACAGCCGGTAGCCGTTGTCGGCACGTGCCGAAGGCGTCAGCAGGCCGATCGCGTGATAGTGATGAAGCGTGCGGACGGTCAGCCCGCTGCGTTTCGCCAGTTCTCCCACTTTCAGCTGCATTCGTTCCTCCGTTCGGTACGCACACTGGAGTCTCGAACGTTACGCTACGTGAGGGTCAAGCGGAAGATCGGAAATCGGGCGCGCGACGGGTTGACCGCGCGCGCCCGATCGAAGGGCCGGCTTATTGCGGCGAAGGCGCGGTGTCGGGCTCGGCGGTGCGCGCTTCCTTGCCGGTTGCGTCGTCGCCGGCCGCCTTGCCGGCCTTGTCGGCCGGCGGCGTGCCCATCGCCTGATAGAGTCGCGCGGTATCCGCGAACCGCGCGCCGGTCGCGCGGATCTCGTCGAGCCGCGCGTTGCGGTACTGCAGTTCGCTGGCGCGCGCGGCCGACGGCGGCAGCGCGCCGAGCCGCACGCGGGCGGCTGCGTCGTCGTATGCGCCGCGTGCGGACAGCGCGGCGCGGGACGACGCGTCGAGCGCCTGGGCATCGTGTTCGAGCGCCGCGAGCGAATCGGCGACGTTCTGGAACGCGCCGAGCACGGCCTGCTTGTACTGGTCGACCGCGGCCTCGTAGGTGGCCTTCGCCGCGCGGCGCTGCGCGAGCAGCGCGCCGCCGTGGAAGATCGGCTGGCTCAGCGACGCGCCGACGTTCCAGATCGCGCCGGCGCCCGACAGCATGGCCGGCCAGCTGAAGCCGCCTTTGCCCATCGCCGCCGACAGCGAAAGTTGCGGGAACAACTGTGCGGTCGCGACGCCCACTTCGGCAGCGGCCGCCTTCAGCCCCGCGTCGGCCGCCTGGATGTCCGGGCGGCTTTGCAGCAGGTCCGACGGCACGACGACGGGCACCTGTTCGGGCAGGTGCAGATCGGCGAGCGTGAGATCGGCCGGCGGCCGGTCGGGCGTGCGGCCGACCAGCACCGCGAGCGCATGGCGCGCCGAGTCGCGCTGCTGGCGCAGCGCGGGAAGGCTTGCCGCGAACGTGTCGGCGCTTTGCCGCGCGTTCAGCGCGTCGCTGCGCGACGCCGAGCCGAGCGCGTAGCGGCGTTCGGCGTCGTGCGCCTGGTCGTTCGCGAGCGCGACGAGCCGCTCGGTCGTGTCGATCTGCGCGTTGAGCACCGAGACCGTGATCGACGCGGTGACGATGTTCGCGGCCAGCGCGCGCCGCGCGGATTCGAGCTGGAACGCACTGACATCGACGCGTTTCGCGAGCGCGCGGTTCGCGAAGCGGGAGGCGCCGAACAGGTCGACCGTGTAGCTCGCCTGCAGTTGCCCGACGAACGTGTCGTACAGCAAGGTCGGTGCGCCGAGTGCCGGAATCGGCACGCCGAGCGCACGCTGGCGCGTGGCCTGGCCGACCGCGTCGATCGACGGCAGCATCGAGCTGCCGATCTGCCCGCGCAACTGCTCGCGCGCGGCATCCAGCGAATGCGACGCCGCGCCGAGCGTCGGGCTGTTGCGCAGCCCTTCGTCGACGAGCGCGTTCAGCGCATCGGAACGGTACTGCTTCCACCAGACGGGCACCGGTTGCGCGCCGACTTCGAACTGCTGCGCGACGCCTTGCGCGGACACGGTCTGCTGGACTTGCGGCACCGCGCCGTAATGCGCGGGCGACGGCATCGCGGGTGGCTCGCCGCTCGGCGCGAACCACGCGCAGCCGGCCAGGGGCCCGGCGAGGCTCGCGGCCGCGAGTGCGCGCACGGCTTGGGTTTTCAGGTTCATCGACACATCCATGGTCAGGCTCCCGACGGCGCGGACGGCGTGCTGCCGTCATGCGGCGGGCCGTCCTGCGGGTCGCGTTCGTCGCGCTTCACGCGGAACCACGTCGCGTACAGCGCAGGCAGGTAGAACAGCGTCAGCACGGTCGCGCTCGTGATGCCGCCCATCAGCGCGGTCGCCATCGGCCCGAAGAAGTTCGAGCGCAGCAGCGGGATCAGCGCGAGCACGGCGGCCGCGGCCGTCAGCGTGATCGGGCGGAAGCGCCGCACCGTCGCGCCGATGATCGCGTCGACGCGGCCGTGGCCGACCGCGATGTCCTGCTCGATCTGGTCGACCAGGATCACCGAGTTGCGCATGATGATCCCGAACATCGCGATCACGCCGAGCATCGCGACGAAGCCGAATGGCTGCCCGAACAGCAGCAGCGTAGCGACCACGCCGATCAGCCCGAGCGGCGCGGTCAGCACGACCATCAGCACGCGCGAGAAGCTCTGCAGCTGGATCATCAGCAGCGTGAACACGGCGATCGCCATCAGCGGCATCTGCGCGTTGATCGAGTTCTGCGCCTTCGCGCTTTCCTCGACCGAGCCGCCGATGTTGATCTGATAGCCGACCGGCAACTGCGCGCGCAGCGCGTTCAGCTTCGCGTCGACCGCATGCGTGACGTCGATGCCCTGTGCGCCGGCGCGCACGTCCGACTGCACGGTGATGGTCGGCTGGCGGTCGCGTTCCCACACGACGCCGTATTCGAGCGTCGGCTCGAAGCGGCCGAGCGAGCCGAGCGGCACCGGGCCGTTCGGCGTCGGCAGCGCGAGGCCCGCGAGCTTGGCCGGATCGACGCGGTCGGCCTGCGGTGCGCGCAGGTCGACCGCGATCAGCTTGTCGCGCTCGCGGTACTGCGTGACGGTCGTGCCGGACAGCGTCATCGCGAGGAAGCTCGACACGTCCTGCGACGTGACGTTCAGCTCGCGCGCCTTCTTCTGGTCGATCTCGAAGCGCACCGAGCGCTCTGCCGGCTCGTCCCAGTCGAACTGCACGTTGACCGTGCGCGCATCGCCGCGCATCGTCGCCGCGACCTTCTCGGCGATCGAGCGGACCGTCGCGATGCTGTCGCCGCTCACGCGGAACTGCACCGGATAGCCGACCGGCGGGCCGTTCTCGAGCCGCGACAGCCGCCAGCGCACGGCCGGGAACCGGTCGCGCAACGTGGTTTCGAGCCAGGTCGCGAGCTTTTCGCGATCCTCGACCGATTTCGCGGTGATCACGAACTGCGCGAAGTTCGGCAGTTGCAGCTGCTGGTCGAGCGGCAGGTAGAAGCGCGGCGCGCCGCTGCCGACGAAGTTCACCGAATGATCGATCTCGGGGCGCTTGTCGATCGCCTTCTCGAGGCGTTCGGTTTCGCGCAGCGTCGCCGCGAACGACGCGCCCTCGGGCAGCCGCAGGTCGACCAGCAGCTCGGGCCGGTCCGAACTCGGGAAGAACTGCTGCGGCACCAGCGAGAAACCCATCAGCGACACGACGAACAGGGCGCCCGTGATCAGCAGCACGACGAAGCGCCGCTCGATGCACCAGTCGACCCAGCCGCGCAGCCGCCGGTAGAAGCGCGTGTCGTAGATGTCGTGCTCGTGGTCGTCGGGCAGGTGCGCCTCGTGCGCCTGCCGCTTGCGCTCGGGCAGCATGTGGTAGCCGAGCAGCGGGATCAGCACGACGGCCGCGAACCACGACGCGATCAGCGCGATCGCCGACACCTCGAAGATCGAGCGCGTGTATTCGCCGGTGCTCGATTTCGCGAGTGCGATCGGCAGGAAGCCCGACACCGTGACGAGCGTGCCCGTCAGCATCGGGAACGCGGTGCTGGTGTACGCGAACGCGGCGGCGCGCGCGCGGCTGTAGCCCTGTTCGAGCTTCACGGCCATCATCTCGACCGCGATGATCGCGTCGTCGACGAGCAGCCCGAGCGCGAGCACGAGCGTGCCGAGCGACACCTTGTGCAGCCCGATGTCGAACAGGTACATGAACAGGGCAGTGACCGCGAGCACGACCGGAATCGAGATCACGACGACCATCCCGGTGCGCAGGCCGAGCGACACGAGGCTCACGACCAGCACGATCGCGACGGCTTCGGCGACCGCCTCGAGGAAGTCGTCGACCGAATGCGCGACCGCGTGCGGCATGCTCGACACCTCGACCAGCTTGAGGCCGGCCGGCAACCGCGCCTGCAGGTCCTTCGATTCGGCGTCGAGCGCCTTGCCGAGCCGGATCACGTCGCCGCCCGGCTGCATCGTCACGCCGATGCCGAGCACCGCCTTGCCGGCCGCGCGCATCTGCGTGACGACCGGATCGTCGTAGCCTCGCTTGATCGTCGCGAGATCGCCGAGCCGGAACGTGCGGCCGTTGATGCGGATCAGCGTATCGGCGATCGCGTCGACGTTGTCGAACTGGCCGCTCGGCCGCACGAACACGCGATCGTCGGCGGTCGTCAGCACGCCGGCCGACGAGATGTCGTTCTGCGCGTTGATCGCCTGCCCGAGCTGCTGCGGCGAGATGCCGAGGCGCGTGAGCTGCGCGTTGTTCACCTCGATGAAGATCCGCTGGTCGGGGTCGCCGAAATAGTCGACCTTGCCGACGCCCGGCACGCGCAGCAGCACGGTGCGCAGCTGGTCCGCGTAGTCGTGCAGCTGCGCGGGCGAGAAGCCGTCGCCTTCGAGCGTCCAGATGTTGGTGTAGACGTCGCCGAATTCGTCGTTGAAGAACGGGCCCTGCACGCCGGGCGGCAGCGTATAGCCGATGTCGCCGACCTTCTTGCGGATCTGGTACCAGGTCTCGGGCACGTCCTTCACGGGCGCCGAATCCTTCATCGTGAAGAAGATCAGCGATTCGCCGGGGCGCGAATAGCTGCGCAGGAAATCGATGGCCGGCGTTTCCTGCAGCTTGCGGCCGATCCGGTCGGTCACCTGTTCCTGCACCTGCCGCGCGCTCGCGCCGGGCCAGAACGTGCGGATCACCATCACGCGGAACGTGAACGGCGGGTCTTCGGACTGCGCGAGCCGCGTGTACGCGAGGATGCCCGCGAGCGTCGCGAGCGCGATCAGGTAGACGACGAGCGCCTGATGGCGCAGTGCCCACGCCGACAGGTTGAACCGGCCTTCTTCGCGGGGGGCGCTCACGATGCGAAGTCCTCCGGATGCAGCGGCGCGATCGGGCGCACCTTCTCGCCCGCGCTGACCGTATGCACACCCTGCAGCACGACGCGCTCGCCCGGCTGCAGCCCGTGCGACACGGTGACGGTGCGCTCGTTGAAGCGCGCGACGTCGACGCGGCGCAATTCGAGCGTGTCGTCCTTCGTGCGCACGACCCACACGGCCGGCTGCGCGCCGTCGTGGAACAGCGCGGTCGCGGGCAGCGTGATCGGCTGCGCGTCGCCGGCGACCGGCGTGCCGGCGAATGCGACGTTCGCGGTCATTCCGAGGCGGATCGCCGGATCGGGCGCGGCGAGCGTGAGCTTCACGCGATACGTGCGGCTTTGCGGATCGGCGGCCGGCGCGACTTCGCGTACCTTCGCCGCGAACTGGCGGTCCGGCAGCGACGGCAGCATGACGGTCGCCGCATGGCCGGGTGCGAGCGACGCGAGCGCGGCTTCGGGCACGTCGCTGACGACGTCCACGTCGCCGGACCACGCGAGCTGGTAGACGGCCTGGCCGGCCGACACGTTCTGGCCGGTGTCGGCCTGTTCGGCGGTGATGTAGCCGGCATGATCGGCGACGAGCGTCGCGTAGCGGAGCTGGTTCTTCGCGAGCGCGAGCTGCTGCTGTGCCTGGTCGCGCTGCGCGAGCGCCGACGTGTAGCTGTTCTGGGTCTGCTCGAGCTGCGCGGTCGCGATCAGGTTTTCGTGCGCCTGCGCGCGGTCGCGGTCGAGCTGCTGCTTCGCGAACGCGAGGGTGTGCGTCGCGGCATCGAGCTGCGCCTGCGCGCTCGCGGCGTTTTTCTCGACGTCGGACGGATCGAGCAGCGCGACGACCTGGCCGACCTTGACCGTATCGCCGAGCCGCACCTTGCGCTCGACGATCTTGCCGGCGATGCGGAACGACAGCGGCGTCGCGTAGCGCGGCTGGATTTCGCCGGGCAGCGTGCGCGCGGCCGCGACGGCATCGGCATGCGCGGGCAGCGCGACGACGGGGCGCGGCGCGGGCGGCGCGGATTCTTTCGGATGACAGGCGGCGACGAAGAGCGCGACGCCGATCAGCAGCGCGGCGCGGGAACCGGAGCGATTCACGAAACCCCCAGGGGAGATGGAGCGGAACGAAGCCGGCAAGCGCGACGGGCGCTTGCCCCAAGCGGCGCCGACAGCGGCGCGCGGACAACAATTTCAGAAACTGTGGCGGATTCTAATACACACCTGTATCTGAGTGCAAAGATGAATCCGAAAGGGGAATGGTGCTAGACTGCGCGCCATGAAACCACAGCGCTTAACTCGCGAGCAGAGCAGGGACCAGACGCGCGAACGTCTGCTGAAAGCCGCGCATCGCATTTTTCTGAAGAAAGGCTATGTGGCTGCGAGCGTCGAGGACATCGCGGCCGCGGCCGGCTATACGCGCGGTGCGTTCTACTCGAATTTCCGCAGCAAGTCGGACCTGCTGCTGGAATTGCTGGAGCGCAACCATGAGGCGGTGCGGGCCGATTTCGAGGCGATCTTCGACGAGGGCGGGACGCGCGAACAGATGGAGTCGATGACGCTCGCGCATTACCGGACGCTGTTCCGCGACGACGAATTCTCGCTGCTGTGGGGCGAGGCGAAGCTGCAGGCCGCGCGCGACGCGAAATTCCGCGTGCGCTTCAACCAGTTCCTGCATGGCAAGCGGCTGCAGATGGCCGAATTCATCCAGCGCTTCGCCGAGCGCTCGGGCACGCCGCTGCTGCTGCCGGCCGAGACGCTCGCGTTCGGGCTGATGTGCCTGTGCGACGGCGTGCAGTCGTACTACACGGCCGATCCGCAGCACGTGCCGGCCGACGTGGCCGAATCGGTGCTCGCGGGGTTCTTCGCGCGGGTCGTGCTGGGGCGCGCGCCGGACTGACCGAGGAAGCGGGTTCGCGGGCGCCGTGTTCGTCCGCGGCAGGCCGGATGCGATGAAGCGGTGCGGCGCGGTGAGGCCCGAGCCGCATCGTGCACGTCAGCGCTCGCCGGTCATCCGCCGGTACGCGTCGAGCAGCGACGTCTTGTAGACGACGCCCGCGAGCGTCGGCTCGGCTTCGCTTTCGATCACCGGCAGCCGTTCGCCCTGGAACGCCATGAAGCGTTCGAGCGCCGTCGCGAGCGGCATGTCGGGCGTGAGGAGCGGAAACGGCGTATGCGCGTAATGCGCGGCCGTCTTGTCGGACGTGTCGCGCTTGTCGAGCAGGTCGGACGTGATGTCCTTCAGCGCGACCGCGCCGCGGAAGCGCCCGGCGTCGTCGGTCACGTACAGATACTTCACCGGATATTCGAGAAACACGCGCGTCATGTCGGCGACGCTCGCGGTGAGCGGCACGACCGTCTGCGCGGGCTGGATCAGCTCGCGCATCTGCGTGGTGCGCAGCCGCAGCCGTTCCTGCGCGTCCTGGTAGTGGTGCAGCGTGATCTCGTACATCGACGTCGTGCCCGTCGCGCGTGCGACGAAATACGCGAACACGCACGACACCAGCAGCGGCAGCACGACCTGATAGCTCAGCGTCATCTCGAAGATCATCAGGATCGCCATCAGCGGCGCCTGCGTGGCGCCCGCCATGAACGCGCCCATCCCGACGATCGCATACGCGAAATACGCCGACGTATGGCCGGGCCACAGCGCTTGCATCGCGAGCCCGAACAGCGAGCCGAACACCGCGCCGACGAACAGCGTCGGCGTGAAGACGCCGCCGATCGCGCCCGAGCCGGCGGTCGCGGCGGTCGCGATCACCTTGAACACGAGTACCGCGACGAGCGCCTGCCAGGTCCACGGCGAATGAAGGATGTGGTTCACGACGCTGTAGCCGTTGCCCCATACGTCCGGAATCCACACCGAGATCACGCCGACGACGAGGCCGCCGAGCGCGAGCCGCAGGGGCAGCGGCACGGGCAGCCGCTTGAACTGGTTCTTCGACGCGTCGAGCAGGTGCAGGAACTGCGGCGCGAGCACGCCGCACAGCGCGCCGAGCACGACGAACAGCAGCACCTCGGCGCCCGTGACGGCCGGAAACACCGGCATTTCGTACGGCGGCCGATAGCCGGCGAATTCGCGCATCACGATGTTCGCGACGACCGACGCGACGACCATCGGCCCGAAGCTCTCCATCGCGATCGTGCCGAGCACGATCTCCGACACGAAGAACGCGCCGGCGATCGGCGCGTTGTACGCGGACGTGATGCCGGCCGCTGCCCCGCACGCGACCAGCAGGCGCAGGCGCGGCGGGTCGAAGTGCACGAAGCGGCCGACGAGCGACGCGGCAAGCGCCGCGAGCTGCACCATCGGGCCTTCGCGGCCGATCGAGCCGCCGCTGCCGATCGTCAACAGCGACGACACGCTGCGCCACAGGCTCTGCCGCACGGGCACGATGCCGTTGCCGAGCGCGACGGATTCCATGTAGTCGGTCTTGCCGGACGGCTTGTCGCCGCGTGTCGCGAGCAGCAGCACGCAGCCGGCGAGGAAGCCGCCCGCGGCCGGCATCCAGAACCGCACGTACCACGGCAGGCTCTTCGCCATCTGCACGAAGCTGCCGCTGTGCCCGGAGATCAGGCGCTGCATCAGGTCGATGCCTTCGCGGAACGCCATGGTGGCGAAGGCGCCGCCGACGCCGACGATGGCCGACCAGATCAGCATCGTATGGGCGTCCGACAGGCGGAACAGCGTTTCGGCGCGAGTGCGCAGCTTCAGCAGGAACGAGAGCACGGCTGAAAGGGGGCGATGGAAAACGACGCGAAGCATAGCACCGCGCCGCGCCCGCGGGACCATCCCGTCGGGCGCGGCGCGCGAAGTGTTGCGGACGGGCGGCTCAGCCAAGCCAGTGCTGCACGGCCCAGGTGATCCCGTAGCCGCCGGCGATCAGCCACACGTACAGGATCAGGCCGGTTACCAGTGCACGGGGGCCGGCTGCGCGGATCTGCGATACGCGCGTCTCGATGCCGAGCGCAGTCATCGCCATCGTCAGCGCGAAGGTGTCGAGCACGTTCAGCGTATGCGTGACGTCGGTGGGCAGCACGTTCAGCGAATTGACGATCACGAAGCCGAGGAAGCCGAGCGCGAACCAGGGCACGGCCACCTTGCGCTTGCCTTGCGCACCGCCGGCCGTCGCGCGGGCCGAGCGGGCGAGCCACCAGCCGAGCACGAGCAGCACCGGGACCAGCAGCATCACGCGCGTCATCTTGACGATCGTGGCGATGTGCGCGACCTGCGGGCAGATGTCGCTGGCTGCGCCGACCACCTGCGCGACCTCGTGGATCGTGCCGCCGAAGAACAGGCCGAGGCCGGCCGGATCGAGGTTCAGCAGCCCGGCGTGATACGCGATCGGGTACAGGAACATCGACAGCGTGCCGAACAGCACGACGCTGCCCACGGCCATCGCGCTCTGGTGCGGCTTCGACTGCAGCGTCGACTCGAACGCGAGCACGGCGGCCGCGCCGCAGATCGCGCTGCCGGCGGCGGTCAGCAGCGCCGCGTCGCGGTCGAGCTTCATCAGCTTCATGCCGGCCCAGGTGCCGATCACGAGCGTGCTGACGACGACCAGCACCGAGACCGTCAGGCCCGGCAGGCCGACCTGCGCGATTTCCTGCAGGCTCACGCGCAACCCGAAGAACGCGACCGCGATGCGCAGCAGCTTGCGCGCGGAGAAATTGACGCCGGCTGCCCAGCTGGCCGGCATGCCGTCGCGCAGCGCATTGCCGTACAGCGCGCCGGCGACGATGCCGACGATCAGCGGCGACAGGCCGAGCCCCGCGATCGCGGGGAGCTCGGACAGGCTCGTGACGGCGGCGGCGAACAGCGCGACGAACAGCACGCCGTTCAACTGGCCGCGCATCGACGGCGCGGCGTGGCTGAGATGGGGAGTCGGGGCAGTGGACATGGAGCACCGTAATTGAGCGTGTTGCGATGCTGTAATCCTAATTTTGTTATATCGATATGAAAAATTGTGATTTGTGACGTAAACTATCCGGAAAGCCGATAATTAATCCCCATGACCCCGGATCAACTGATAACGTTCGCGGCCGTCGCCGAGCACCTGAACATCAGCCGTGCCGCCGTGGCGCTGCATCTGTCGCAGCCGGCCGTGTCGGGCCAGTTGCGGCTGCTGCAGGACGAATTCGGCGAGCCGCTGTACCAGCGCGACGGCCGCGGCATCCGGCTGACGCCGATCGGCGAACAGCTCGCGCAATACGCGAAGGCGCAGCGCGACACGTTCGCGCAGGCGCGCGCGTTTCGCGACGCGGTGCGCGGCCTCGAGGCCGGCACGCTGCGGATCGGCGCGAGCACGACGCCGGCGAGCTATCTGCTGCCGTACCTGATCGCGGCGTTCCAGCCGCGTGCGCCGCGCGTGACGATCCAGACGATGAGCGGCAATACGGCCGACGTGGTCGCGGCGCTGCCGTCGCTCGACATCGCGATGATCGAAGGGCCGCCCGGCGAGGCGCTGCCGCCCGGCACGGCCGTGCATGCGTGGCACGAGGACGAGATCGTCGCGATCGTGCCGGCCGGCCATCCGCTGGCCGAGCCCGGCTACGATGCGGGCGTGACGCTTGACGCGCTCGCCGCGCATCCGCTCGTGCTGCGCGAGGAGGGCTCCGGCGTGCGGCAGCTCGTCGAGCGTGCGTTCGCGCATGGCGGCGCGCCGATGCGCGTGGCGTTCGAGATCGCGGGCGTCGAGGCGGTGAAGGAGGCCGTGCGTGCCGGGATGGGCGTCGGGTTCGTGTCCGCGATGTCGCTGCGTCATCAGGATGCGGCGCTCGTGCTGCGTTCGCTGGCGCCCGCGCCGCTCACGCGTCATTTCTCCATCCTCGTGCCGCATGGCGGCGCGCCGTCGCGGGTTGCCTCGCAGTTCCTCGAAATGAGTCTCGCGCAGGATCTCGCATAGGCGGCCGAAGCCGATCCGGGGCCACACGCTGCACGCCGTCGGGCGCGCGTTAACGTGGCATCCGGTCTTAGGGATTTCCTCTATGGCGTGCGTCCGACGCGAAGCGCACCATCCGTCTCAAGCAAATGGAACCGGTTCCATTCCGGTAAAAAAGGGCAAAATGGCAGACATCGTGATCGTGGCGAGCGCATTCGGGATGGACCGCGTGCGCCAGGAGGGCCACGGCGCATTCGTCGCGACCGCGGCGGCATCCGGTGCGACCGGCTTCGAGGTGAGGCGCGAGCTGTTCGCGTCGGTCGACGACGCGACGCCCGGCGCGCTGGCCGCGCTCGGCGCGCAACTGGCCGGCCACGGGCTGTGGTCGGTCTATTCGACGCCGGCCACGCTGTACACGGAAACGGGCGCGCTCGACGCCGACGCGTTGCGCGACGCGCTCGCGGAGGCCGACGCGCTCGGCGCGCGTTTCGTGAAATTCCAGCTCGGCGGCTTCGCCGGCGACGCGCATGCGGCCGACATCGTCGCGCTGTCGCGCGGCGCGCGTGCCCGTGTGGTGGTCGAGAACGGCCAGCTTCCGGTCGGCGGCGCGCTCGTGCAGTTCCGCGGGCTGTTCGATGCGCTGGCCGCGGCGGGCATGCCCGATGCGCTCGGGATGACGTTCGACATCGGCAACTGGCAGTGGCCGGGCGAAGCGCCGCTCGACTGCGCGCAGATGCTCGCGCCGCATGTGGAATACATTCATTGCAAGGCGGTCGCCGGCGAGGGCGCGCGCCGTTTCGCGGCCGCGCCGGCGCCGAACGACCCGCTCGTGACCGGCGTGCTCGCGGCGCTGCCGCTGCATGCGCCGCGCGGCATCGAGTTTCCGTTCGACGCGGCCGACCTGGCGGGCGATGCACGCCGGCGCGTCGCGTGGCTTGCAACGGCGTGACGGCAGAAGAATCCTGAGGAGTTCACTCATGAAAGCAGCACTCGATGTCGTGACCTACGGCGAGGCGATGGCGATGTTCGTCGCGACCGAGCCCGGCCATCTCGCGCATGCGGCGCAATTCACGAAGCGGATCGCGGGCGCCGACCTGAACGTCGCGATCGGCCTGTCGCGGCTCGGCTTCCGGGTCGGCTGGATGAGCCGCATCGGCCGCGATTCGTTCGGCGGCTACGTGCTCGACACACTCGCACGCGAAGGCATCGACGCATCATGCGTGACCGTCGATCCGCGTTACCCGACCGGTTTCCAGCTGAAGTCGCGCAACGACGACGGCAGCGACCCGACCGTCGAATATTTCCGCAAGGGCTCGGCCGCAAGCCACCTGTCGTGCGACGACTACGTGGCCGACTATGTGCTCGGTGCGCGCCACCTGCATCTGACGGGTGTCGCGCCGGCGATCTCCGCGACGTCGTGCGAGCTCGCGTTCCGGCTCGCGCGCGAGATGCGCGCGGCCGGCAAGACGATCTCGTTCGACCCGAACCTGCGCCCGACGCTGTGGCCGTCCGCCGACGTGATGGCGAAGACGCTGAATGCGCTCGCGACGCTCGCCGACTGGGTGCTGCCGGGCCTCGCCGAAGGGCGGCAGCTCACCGGGCGCGACACGCCGGCCGACATCGCGGGCTTCTATCTCGCGCAGGGCGCGCGCGGCGTCGTGATCAAGCTCGGCGAGCAGGGCGCGTACTTCCGGACGGCCGACGGCCGCGAAGGCACGGTCGCGGGCGAGCGCGTCGAACGCGTCGTCGACACGGTCGGCGCCGGCGACGGCTTCGCGGTCGGTGTGGTCAGCGCGCTGCTGGAAGGCCGCAGCGTCGAACAGGCCGTCGCGCGCGGCAACCGGATCGGCGCGCTCGCGATCCAGGTGATTGGCGATTCGGAAGGCTTGCCGACGCGCGAAGCACTCGACCGGCTCGAAAATGTCAGCAATCGCGCCGATCGCTTAGAGGAAACCGTCACCGCGCAATGAGAGGCCGAACACGGCACAATCCGCGGATCCATTTCGTGCGTCAAGCACCGCTTTGCGTGAGACCGGACGGCAAAGCAGGCGACCGGAGCGGTGCTGACGCACCGGTTCCGGCCGCGAAGCGCTGAGGCGTCAGCCCGGTCAACAAAGGAGACATTCTGATGGCAACCAATCTCGCAGCCCGACGCTGGTGGACGATCATGCCGATCGTGTTCATCACGTACAGCCTCGCCTACCTCGACCGCGCGAACTACGGGTTCGCGGCGGCGGCCGGCATCAACCAGGATCTCGGGATCGGCAAGGGCCTGTCGTCGCTGATCGGCGCGCTGTTCTTCCTCGGCTATTTCTTCTTCCAGATCCCCGGTGCGATCTATGCGGAACGCCGCAGCGTGAAGAAGCTCGTGTTCGTCAGCCTCGTGCTGTGGGGCGCTTGCGCGGCGCTCACCGGCGTGGTCAGCAACATCCCGTCGCTGATGGCGATCCGCTTCGTGCTCGGCGTCGTCGAGGCGGCCGTGATGCCGGCGATGCTGATCTACATCAGCAACTGGTTCACGAAGAGCGAGCGCTCGCGCGCGAACACGTTCCTGATCCTCGGCAACCCGGTCACCGTGTTGTGGATGTCGATCGTGTCGGGTTATCTCGTGCACGAATTCGGCTGGCGCCACATGTTCATCGCCGAAGGCGTACCGGCCATCCTCTGGGCCGTGTGCTGGTGGTTCCTCGTGCAGGACAAGCCGGCCGATTCGCCGTGGCTCACCGCGCAGGAAAAGCGCGACCTCGACGCCGCACTCGCAGCTGAGCAGGCAGCGATCAAACCCGTGCGCAATTATGGCGAGGCGTTCCGCTCGCCGGCCGTGATCAAGCTGTGCGCACAGTATTTCTGCTGGAGCATCGGCGTGTACGGCTTCGTGCTGTGGCTGCCGTCGATCGTCAAGAACGGCTCCGACCTCGGGATGGTCGCGACCGGCTGGCTGTCCGCGCTGCCGTATCTCGCGGCGACGATCGCGATGCTCGCTGCATCGTGGGCGTCCGACAAGGTCGGCTCGCGCCGCGGCTTCGTATGGCCGTTCCTGCTGATCGGCGCGGCCGCGTTCGCCGCGTCGTACGCGCTCGGCTCGTCGCATTTCTGGATCTCGTATGCGCTGCTGGTCGTCGCGGGCGCCGCGATGTACGCGCCGTACGGCCCGTTCTTCGCGATCGTGCCGGAGCTGCTGCCGAAGAACGTCGCCGGCGGCGCGATGGCGCTGATCAACAGCATGGGCGCGCTCGGTTCGTTCGTCGGCTCGTACTTCGTCGGCTACCTGAACGGGGCGACCGGATCGCCCGTCGCGTCGTACGCGTTCATGAGCGCCGCGCTCGTCGCCGCGGTGATCCTCACGCTGTCCGTCAAACCCCAGGCGCGCGATGCGCATCCGCTCGCCGCGCCGCTGCAAGGAAAATGAAACTGATGAAGCCTCGTATCGTCGCGTACAAGCCGCTGCCCGATGACGTTCTCGCGTACCTGCGCGAGCATGCGGACGTCGTGCAGGCCGACGGCGCCGACGCGCTCGCCGATGCGCTCGGCAGCGCGGACGGCGCGATCGGCGCGAGCCTGAAGGTCACGCCGCAAATGCTCGACCGCGCACCGCGGCTGAAGGCCTGGTCGACGATCTCGGTCGGCTACGACAACTTCGACGTCGCGGATCTCACGCGGCGCGGGATCGTGCTCGCGCATACGCCGGACGTGCTGACCGAGTCGACCGCCGATACGGTGTTTTCGCTGATCCTGGCGTCCGCGCGGCGCGTGGTCGAACTGGCCGAGTGGGTAAAGGCCGGCCACTGGCATCGCAGCATCGGCCCGGACCTGTACGGCACCGACGTGCAGGGCAAGACGCTCGGCATCGTGGGGCTCGGGCGGATCGGCGGCGCGGTTGCACGCCGCGCTGCGCTCGGCTTCCGGATGCAGGTGCTGTACGCGAACCGGTCCGCGCATGCCGAAGCCGAGACGCAGTACGGCGCGCGGCGCGTGACGCTCGACGAACTGCTCGCGCAGTCGGATTTCGTGTGCGTGCAGGTGCCGCTGTCGCCGGAAACGCACCATCTGATCGGCGCGGCCGAATTCGCGAAGATGAAACGCAGCGCGATCCTGATCAATGCGTCACGCGGGCCCGTCGTCGACGAAGCCGCGCTGGTCGACGCGCTGCGCGCGGGCACGATCCGTGGCGCGGGGCTCGACGTATTCGAGAAGGAGCCGCTGCCGGCGGATTCGCCGCTGTTGCAGATGAAGAATGTCGTCGCGCTGCCGCATATCGGCTCGGCGACGCACGAGACGCGCCACGCAATGGCGCGCTGCGCCGCGGAAAACCTGGTCGGCGCGCTGGCCGGCACGCTGCGCGCGAATCTCGTCAATCCGGACGCGCTCGCGCGAGCCTGAGCCGCGCCGGGTAACGGGAAGACAGCCGGCCGGCGGGGCGCCGGCGCCGTTAGAGTCGACGGTCTTGGTGCCGGAGGGCTGGCTGCGTTATGATCGCCCGCTTGTCGCATCGACGGCCCGGCAACGCTGCCGGCGGCGTTCGGCGACGGGCATCCGCGCCAGGTCCGGTGCGGCCGACTGCTTTTGCACGTGACTGGAGCGGGCGCCGATGCGCCGGCGCCGATCGACCGCGAAGCATGGGATCAGCGTAAGCGCTAAAGCGCTAACGCTGGTCGACAGAGGAGTCTGCCGGGTGGCTTACGTTTCCAACAACAAAGGTCCGTCTGCCCACGAAGCGGCGCGGATCATACGTCGTGAGGCACGACAGTGACCGATTCGCAACCTTCCACGCCGCGTCCGGCGACGATCAGCGATGTCGCACGCGAGGCCGGCACGGGCAAGACCAGCGTTTCGCGCTACCTGAACGGCGAGACGCACGTGCTGTCCGTCGATCTGCGTCAGCGGATCGAGGCCGCGATCGCGCGCCTCAACTACCGGCCGAACCAGATGGCGCGCGGGCTCAAGCGCGGCCGCAACCGGCTGCTCGGCATGCTCGCGGCCGACCTGACCAATCCTTATACCGTCGAAGTGCTGCAGGGCGTCGAGGCCGCGTGCCATGCGCTCGGCTACATGCCGCTCATCTGTCACGCGGCGAACGAGGTCGAGATGGAGCGCCGCTTCCTGCAGCTGCTCACGACCTACCGTGTCGAAGGGCTGATCGTCAACGCACTCGGCGCCGAAGAGGACGTGCTGCGCCCGCTGCGCGGCGCCGGCATCCCGGCCGTGCTCGTCGACCGGACCGTCGAGGGTTTCGAGGCCGACCTGATCGGCCTCGACAACGCCGATGCGATCGAGACGGCGGTCGCGCACCTGATCGAGCACGGCTTCGACGCGATCCATTTCGTCGTGCAGCCGTTCGAGCACGTCAGCTCGCGGCGCCTGCGCGAGGCAGCGTTCCGCGCGGCGCTGGGCGCGCGCGGGCTGCCGGTGCCGTCGACGGTCGTGCTCGACCTGAACGAGCCCGACGCGGCCGCGGCGGCACTCGCCGACCTCGATACGCGCATCGACGACGCAACGCGGCGCGGCGTGCGCGCGGCGCTGTTCGCCGCGAACGCGCCGGTCGCGCTCGCGATCGCGCGCCACCTGCGCGCGCGTTTCGGCGCCGCGTGGCAGCAGAAGGCCGCGCTGCTGTCGATCGACGATCCGGAATGGGCCGAGCTGATCGGCATCACGACGATCCGTCAGCCGACCTACGAAATCGGCTACAAGGCCGTCGAATTCGTGCATGAGCGGATCGACGGCGCAGCGGGCGACGTGCGCGTCGCGATGCTGCCGGGCGAGCTGATTGCGCGCGCGTCGACCGCAAGCTGAGTATCATGCGGGGCACGCAGCGCGTCAGGTGCGCTGCCCCGAACAAGGAAATACATGACTGTCGCTCCCGTCACGCTGGCGGTGCTGATCGCCGCCACGCTGATCATCGCGCTGCTGCCGCTCGTCCTCTTCCGTATCCTGCGCAAGCCGCTTGCGCTCAACCGCCGCGACACGATCGTCGGCGTCGCCGTCTTCACGCTGTTCGCGATGATCGTCGAACGCGCGTTCCACGGGCTCGTGCTGAGCCAGACGCCGGCGGATGGCTGGCTGACGCAGCCGCTCGCGTTCGTCGCGTACAGCGCGCTCGCGACCGCCGTATTCGAGGAAGTCGGCCGTTATCTCGGGATGCGTTTCCTGAACCGGCGCTACGGCACGTCGGCCGGCGACGGTCGCGCGATCGGCTACGGGATCGGCCACGGCGGCGCCGAAGCGTGGTTCGTCGGCGTGCTCGTATGGGGCCAGTGGTCGTATCTCGCGTGGCTGGCAAGCCGCGGCCAGCTCGAGACGCAGCTTTCCGACCTGCCGGGCGATACCGTCGTGCGGCTGCACGTGATGCTCGCGACGCTGTCGGTGCAGTCGATCCTGCTGTTGCTGCTCGAACGCTGCGCGGCGTTCGTGTTGCAGCTTGCGCTGTCGGTGCTGGTGTGGCGCGGCGTGCGCGCCGGCCGTGCGGGCGTGTTGCCGCTCGCGATCGTGCTGCACGCGCTCGCCGCGGCGCCGGCGCTGCTGTACCAGGTGCGCGTGCTGCCGGCCGCATGGGTCGAGGCCGCGTATTTCGTGCTGGCCGCGATCCTGGTCGTCGTGATGGTGAAGACGTGCCGGCCGCCGCGTGCGGCTGCCTGACGGGAGAGGCGGGATGGACGACTATCTGATCGAATGCCGGAGCGCGGAATTCGACGCGCTCGCGCGCGTGATCTGCGATCTCTTTCCGGAGCAGACGCGCTTCGCCGAAAGCAGCGACGAGCGCGGGCGGTTCCTGTCCGTGCACTGGCTCGCGATGCGTTTCGGCGCGACGCCGAAGCGGATGACGCTCGATATCCGCATCGTGCCGGCCGCGCTCGCGCGTTATCTCGCGCTCAAGCCGATGCAGCGCGCGCGCAGCCATGCGGTGCTGCATGCCTATACGGAAGCGATGCTCGGGTCGCTCGAGGAGCGCCACGCGGCCGGCGAGGCCGTCGAGCGCAGCGCGGAACTCGAACTCGACGAAGACTTTGCGTGAGCATGCGCGCCGGCTTCATGCCGGCGCGGCGGATTACGCGTCGCGGTAGACCTGCGCGAAGCGCTGCGCCTGCACGACGCCGTAATCGCCGGGTGCATACTGCATGACCCAGTCGCCGGCGACGCCGCGCAGCGTGTCGCCGTTTTCCGAGCGGGCGATCGTAAACGGCTCGTCCATCCTGCGTGCGAGCACGACGGCCGGCCGGTTCCGGTAGGCGCCCGGCGCGCCGTGCGCGAGTGCCGGATCGGCGGGCAGGTATTTGGCGTCGAAGCGCGCGCGCGATACGACCCAGCGGTCGCCGGTCGAGCCCGTGATCAGCGCGTCGCCCGCGACATAGCGGTTCGGGCCTTCGAGGCTCATCAGTTCGCCGTCGGCGTGTGCGAATGAAACGGCGACGGTTTCGTCCTTGACGACGCGACGGGCCTGCGGGTCGGTACGCAGATCGATGTGCTTGAGTTCGAGCATGGCGAGGAAGTGCGGGAAAAGCCGGGAGCTTATCCCGAATTTGGCGCGCCGTGTGGCGCGCGCCGATCGCCGGCAGGACGCGCGGCGCCGTTCGGCCCGTAACGGGCAGCGCGGCGCCGGCAGGGAGGACGTCAGGGTTGCGCGGGTGCGCTTGCGGCCGGCGCGGCTGCCGCCTTGCCTTCCTTGCCCTTCGTCTTGCCCTTGCCGCGGTGCTCGCCGCCGTGGTTCAGCCAGCTGCGGAACGTCGTGTCGGCCAGCGCCTTCTGCTCGGCCGGGAAGCTCGCGTAGAGCGGCGCGAATGCGTCGGAGAGCTTCTTCGCGCCGTCGGCGTTCGCCTGCGACAATTCCGCATACTGCTTCATGTCGTCGAGCGCGGAGACGTCGTGCTTGGCCATCCGGTCGCGATAGAGGCGGCCCATCGTTTCGCCGTTGTCACGCATCGTGTCGGCGAACGTCTTCCATTGCGGTTCCTGCGCCGACGTGATCTTCAACTGGTCGTGCAGATACTTGATGCGCTGCTCGACGCGCGCTTCGTGGCGTGCCGCGCGCTGCTCGGCGCTCGGGGCCGATGCTGCGGCCGCAGCCGTCGTGGCCGGAGCGGGCGCTTGAGGCTGCGCCGGGGTTTGCGCGAACGCGCTGGCTGCAACGGCGAGCGTAGCGAGGGTGAGCGAGATCTTCTTCATGGTTGGCTCTCCGGGGTGGTGTCTTGCGAGCGGGCGCGGCGGCAATTGCCGTAAGCACGCATCTCGCGTCGCACATTATTAGTAGCACGTTGTGTGCAGCGCGGCAGCGAAAGCGACACTTGCTTACATCCGATACGAATCGAAATTGAAAGGGACATAGCGGGTCGGTGCGGGGCTGGCGATGGTCCGGCACGTACCGGCGACGGGCTCGGCAAGTGAGCGGCAAGCGCGATCCGGATGCGGTCGTTGTGCACGAACAAGGCAGCGAGACCGCATGACGGCGCGCGATGCCGTTTGGGCGCACCGGCGTTCGGCGCTATCATCGCGTCACCTTCCACTTAGCCGGCGCGTCGCACGCCGGCCCGGCCTCATGCGTCCACCCCGTCTCGACCAACTCGACGATCTCGACCGGCAGCTCGTCGCGCTGCTGCAAGCCGATGCGCGCGCAAGTGTCGCGGATCTCGCGCGCCAGCTCGACGTCGCGCGCACGACGGTCGTCGCACGCATCGCACGGCTCGAACGCACCAACGTGATCGCCGGCTATAGCGTCCGGATCGGGCAGGACGTGCTCGACGCGAGCATTTACGCGTATGTCGGCATCATCCTCACGCCGAAGTTCGGCAAGGATGTGTTGCGCAAGCTCGACCGGATGCCCGAAGTGCAGTTGCTGTGCGCGGTGAGCGGCGAGTACGACTACGTCGCGTGGCTGCGCGCCGATTCGCCCGAACGCCTCAACGACCTGCTCGACCAGATCGGCACGCTCGAAGGCGTCGAACGCACGACGACGTCGATCATTCTTTCGCGCAAGATCGATCGCGGGACGATCGGCGGCTGATGCACACCTCGCGACATCGCATTTGATGTCGCAGTCGAGTATTCCGCACGGATATCTGCCTGATCCGCGAGCGCATTCGTGCGCGCCGAGGGCACGAGCCTCCACATAGTTGAACCGCCGTGCCCGATGTTCCGCAGGGGCACGGACGGCCGTTTCCACGCGTCGTTCGACGCATCCATGCCGCATTCTCTTGCGCATTTCCGCGCATGACGAGCGCGCGCGTCGTTCCTCCTTCTTTCCGCCTTCGAGAACGCAGGCCGTAACGGTCCGCTTGCGGCACGAGCTATACGCGATTTTTAGATGATTTGGTCGTTTCGACGAAATGGATCGTCATTTCGTCGAAATTATCGGTCGTTTCGCATCATTCTTCGTCTTGGAACTGATTTTGCGCGTCCCTAAACTGTGTTCATGGCTCAACGCCGTCCACAACACCAACCCATCATCAGGAGATAAGCGCATGAAAATCGCCATCGTCGGCGCAGGTCTGATCGGCCACACCATTGCTCACATGCTGCGTGAAACGGGCGACTACGAAGTCGTCGCGTTCGACCGCGATTCGTCTTGGAACTGATTTTGCGCGTCCCTAAACTGTGTTCATGGCTCAACGCCGTCCACAACACCAACCCATCATCAGGAGATAAGCGCATGAAAATCGCCATCGTCGGC